>JBGSIG010000130.1:0-11262 GCA_041742655.1 Ferruginibacter sp.
GGGTAAATAAAAAGCGCCACCCGCAACTGTGTATGCATCCACTGAATAATTGATGCATGATGCCTTTTTAATTCCGTAAGCAAGGGGCTATTGGCCGAAACCGTTGGCACAATGTTTTTATATTGCTGATACGCTGTAAACAAGGCCCATACTGTAAACGCAAACACTAAAGCAATGGTGAGCCGCACCGGCCAAATGGGAAATACTACAATGATAACGATGTACAAAATACAGATGAGCACCGCCCATGCCATATTCACCAAGAGGCTGCTTTTTATTTTTTGCAAAGGATTGTGTGTTTTTAAATTTGAAATCTTTTTCATACTGAGCAGGGCCGAAAGATCTTTATCTTCCTGCTGCTCCATACCCTGCCAGTTGTTGTCTATACCCATGGTGCCTGCGTTAATAAGTTTGATAATTGTTCCCGTATGCGGTGCAGTTTAACCCCCACATTATTTAAGGTGATTCCGATCATTGCTGCAATTTCAGGATTTTCAAAACCATCCAGGTGCATGGAAATAATAGCCCTGTCTGTTTCTGAAAGCTGTCGTATTGCAAGCCTTAGCCGCTGCGATTTTTCGCTTTGTTCCGCCTTTTCGGTAATTGACGGCGCAATATCTTCCAGCGAATCTTTGTATTGCAGTATTGGAGGTTTGCGTTTTAAAGTGAGTATCGTATTTAAGCAGGTACGGTACAGCCAGGTACTGAATTTTGCATCGCCGCGAAAATTTGGCCAGCCTTTCCATGCATTCAGCAACACTTCCTGGTAAAGGTCTTTTTTTTCCTCTGCATCGTTGGCATAAAGCCCCACCAGTTTGTAAATAATACCCTGGTTTGCTTTTACCTGTTCCAAAAATTGCTGCTCACTCAAGTACTAAAAATTTATGCAGGTTACTGTAAAACCGAGTTTTCGCAATTGATTCACTAAGCCGGCCTCGCCGGCAAGGTGTAAGGCACCCACCGCAATAAACTGCGACTGCTGCTGAATAAGTGCCGGTATGGTTTTCATCCAGTTATTATTGCGGGCCTTTACCATATAATCTTCTTCTCCCGAAAGCTCAAGGGTGCATTGATATATTTCATCAATCATATCAAGGTCTTTTGCAAACCATGCATCCACCAGTTCGTCGCCAAGTTTATTCATGGCAGCTTTATTGTGCAGGTAAGCCCGCAAACTGTTAACCTGTTCTGTTTCTGTGTAGTGATTCATCATCAGGTGCATTTGAGCTTCAATGGTTTCCAGTTCGGTAACTTTTTTATTTGTTGCTTTTGCTGATGCAGCAAAAAAAGCATCCATCGACTGCCCGCTGTACTGGCTGAACCTTGCACTGTTGCTCTTCATCAATTGCACCATCAACAGGGTTAGCACAACATTTACAGGCTTTAATTGTTCAAACTGTGCAATGCCCAACCCTGCGGCAGACCTCAGTTCAGCCTCCAGACTGTCTTTAGCAGCTGCAGGCAATAATGCTGTGAGTGTATTTTCTTTCATCATGCTCATGGGGGCAACTTTGCCCATCGCTTTCTCATCAACAATCAATTCAACTACCACTCCATTGGCACTTTTTAACGCAGCAAGCACTGCAGGTGCTCTATCCAAAAAACTCTCTTTAACCATGTGATAGGTGCCAAATAAATACGAGTCTTGCTTAAGTCCGTTGCCGGTGATGGAGTAAAAAATACCAGGCTTATCTTTTGTTGTTTGTACATTGGATGTAACGCTAACTGTACTACACAGTGCCAAAAACAATAAAATTATTTTTTGTCAAAATTTGATAACATAATTATTCAGTCTCATCATTTTATAATTTTTAAAGTTTAATAAAAGGCCAGCCGGGCATACGATACTATATGTAACAATTGAAACCAAATTATTACAGCAGCATAAAAAAATTTTGCTACAAGAGCTGCCAACAGGGGGATGGCATTTTTGCCCTAGCCAAAAAATTGTGTAGATAAAAAAAGTAAATAGAAAAGATGTACGAATTCACCGCACGAACCCTTATAATATTTTTGCTGATGCAGATTTTATTTCACAAAAAAAGGCAAATGTTTAAGCTTAAAAAAAGAATCTGCAATTGATTAAACAAAGTATTCTAACTGGAAGTCGTGGTCGGTGAGGGCACCGACCAAGGAAGCAAATGAAGCCAGGCTTTCTGTCCCGGCAGTTTTCGCCAGGTAATCTTCAACCCATAAAAGAAGCACCTGCGAAACCCCGACGCTTAAAAGAGCCATAAACATTCGTAGCATAGCAAAGGCTTCTCTACTTGCTCCATTACATTTAACTGTGTAGGTTGGATACCATTATTTGACATGATAAACAGTTATGATTTGGTGTACAATTGATTTATTGTTTTAAAAGAAGAGTATAACGTTGATGTAGTGGCATACGTCATCATGCCCAACCATCTACATGTAATATTACATTTTCACCACGAAGGGTTTAATCTCAACAGCATTATTTCAAATGGCAAAAGATTTATGGCGAATGAAATAATAAACCGGCTGCAATCCGCAGACAATACAACGATGCTGGAAAAATTAGGTAATCTCGTATCTGCACGGGAAAAGAAAAAAGGGCAGTTGCATAAAGTGTTCAAAGATTCCTTCGATGCCAAGGCAATTATTACCCAGCAGTTTTTATTTCAGAAGATAAGTTATGTTCATAATAATCCGGTTAGTGGAAAATGGATGCTGGCAAAAAATTTTGTCGAGTATGAACATAGCAGCGCATCTTTTTATGAGATAAAATTGGTGAGGCATTTTTCGCCTTTACATTACCTGGACCTGTAGGGTGATTTTTAATTCAAAAAAAGTGAGTGCATTAAATTACGATTGTACTATGCGTCGGGGTTTCGCCAATGTCAGTTTTTACAATTAAATAAATTTTTAAGGCGAAAACCCCGCCGTGACTAAAGAAGCAGTAGAAGAAAACTAAAATGCGTCTCTCATGGCCAGCATTTTATTTAGTTTAATCAATTGCCACATTATAAGTTGGGTCTTCAATAATATTTACTTCAACAACTTTATCCGCATTCTTTAAAAGCTTTCGGCAGTCTTCACTTAAATGACGCAAATGCAAAGCTTTACCAACTTTTAAATATCGTTCAGTTAGTTTGTTGACACATTCAATGGCACTCATATCATTCAACCGACTTTCTTTAAAGTCAATAATCACTTCGTGGGGGTCGTTTGCTACATCAAACTTTTCTGTGAAAGCAGTTGTTGAGCCAAAGAAAAGTGGTCCAAAAATTTCGTAATGCTTTACGCCATTGTCATCAACATACTTTTTTGCACGGATTCGTTTTGCACTTTCCCAGGCAAAAACCAAAGCAGAAATGATAACACCAACAATAACAGCTAATGCCAAATTTTTCATTAACACCGTAATCAGGGTTACGGTTATACCTATAAAAATATCTTGTTTGGGCATTTTATTTACGATGCGTAAAGTTGCCCATCTGAAAGTACCGTAAGCAACCATAATCATTACACCAGTTAGTGCAGCCATTGGAATAATTCCTATAAAACCACTTCCAAACATTACAAAAACCAAAAGCATACAAGCACCAATAATACCTGAAAGCCTTGCCCTTGCACCACTTGTGATATTTATTAAACTTTGACCCAACATTCCAGCCCCACCCATTGCCGAAATAAAACCAGCAATAATATTCCCTGTTCCCTGTGCAACAGCTTCTTTATTGGTACTACCTTTTGTTTGCGTTATTTCATCAATAATATTCAGAGACAGTAAGCTTTGAATTAAACCAACTCCTGCAAAAATGAAAGCATAAGGTGCAATAATTTTTAAAGTTTCAAAACCGAAAGGAACATTAGGAATATGCAATTGCGGAAATCCGCCAGCAATGCTTCCAACGGTTTTTGTGTCAATACCAGCAAAATATACAACAGCGAATACTGTAAGAATGGCAATCAATGATGCAGGAACGGCTTTAGTTAATTTTGGCAAAAAACTAATAATGGCAATAGTAAGAGCAACCAAACCAAAGTAAATGTACAAAGGCGTTCCTGTTAACCAATTGCCCGAAGTATCTTTAAATTGGTTTACTTGTGCCATAAAAATAAGTATACCAATTCCATTCATAAAACCAAGAATAGCTGGAGTTGGGACAAGCCTCATAAATTTACCCAGCTTTAAAAAACCTGCTGTCAATTGAATAATACCAGCTAACACAACCGTTGTAAAAACATAATCAACGCCATGAGATTGAACCAAAGGAGCAATAACAACTGCAACAGCAGCAGTTGCACCTGAAATCATTGCAGGACGCCCCCCAAAAACGGAAGAAACTAATCCTAATATAAACGCAGCATATAAACCGTTTAAGGGATGAAGCCCTGCGATTAAAGCGAAGGAAACGGCTTCAGGTATCAATGCAAGGGCAACAGTTAAGCCTGATAGAATTTCAGTTTTATAGTTTACTTTTTGAGTAAGGTCAAATAGTTTTGGAAATTGCATATTGAAAACAATTTTAAGTTTATAATACAATAAAATAGTTGTGTAAAAAATACAGCAGCAAGACAAATCTCAATAAGAGAAACCATTACTCAAGGTGGAGTAACAGAAGAAGTTAGTATAATAGTGCTGTAAATCAATGTGCCGCAAAAATAACAAAACGTACGACAAGCAACAACTGAAATTTGCATTTCAACAATATGACACAGATTTTGCAACTTTAACTTTGACGAACCTAACAAGCCAACGCTACAAGTCAGGCACACAAAGCCCACACACAAAAGCCAATCCCGAAAGCTTTCCGGACATTAGAGCCTGCCTTGTCCTACACACGGCGACCATCTTGCGGTGCGACACAGATCCACATTGTAGATGACCACGGAGAAAGGATATGCGTACAACAGGGGGTTTGCCTTCTCCCGTGCTCGGTCCTCACCGAACAGAGCCTGTAACATACTCTTTCAAAAAGCAGCATAAGTTGAATATTAAGAAATGGATTAAGTTAGAATAAAAATGGATTCTAAAGACTTTAAATACAAAGGCCACCGAACGTCATATACCGCACTCTGGAAGTTGTGGTCGTTGAGGACACCGAAAACGGGAGCAGCCCGTTGAGAGACGTTGCCTGTAAGTTTCAACATAGCAATTATTTGCTGTTGCTTTTTATCTCCTGTATCCGCATTGGCATAACATCTACTAAATCAAAAATAGCTTTTGAATTTACCGGTTTGTACCACTTGAATTTTTCGCCGCCATCCCTTCCAATAAGAACCATCGCAAAGCTACTGTCTGGGTTCACATTCCAGGCTTTGAATTTATTTTCATTTCCCTTATCCAGGCAAAACTTTTCAATAACGATGTCCCTTTCGTTCATACCACTGATAAACTGCGAAAGGATGGCTACTTGTTGATGGAGCAAGCTGCATTCACCGGATGCAAATACCAATATTTTCCTTGGCGGGCTTTCCATGAATTGAAAAATTAAAATCAGTAAATAAAAAGGAGCTTTAACAAACAAACCCTACACCCAACAATAACCAGCATAAATGGTTTAGCCGGGCAACAGGCAATTATTTATTTAAGACAATCCAGTTAAAAACAAGTATAGAATTATTAATTTAAGCCGCAAAGCCTTCTGCTTCAAATGTTACCGTCTGTTTACTTTTTTTCTTCAGCAAAGCCAACCATTTGTAACATCAATTTCATTTCTTAACGGTAATCATTCAAATTTTCTTACCGCTTTCTTTCTGAGGCTCTCAGGGAGTGTGGTGTGGATCTTTGTTTTTCTAAAAAATAAATAAAATATTGCACAAATTCACTCTGGCTAAAGGAATAATTTTTTTGTTGGTGCAGATAATTATTTTGTAAAATGGCGACTGTTTAATGTTGATAAAAAGAAACTGCAATAAATTAAACAAAGCATTTTATTTTTTATTTTTTTAAACTTTTAACTGCCTATCCTGTTAACATGAAAAACAAAAACATATTATGCAAAACAAATTTTTATCAGTAGCAGCCATTGCCGGATTGAGCATTATGGCGTTAACCGCCTGTAACAGCGGTGAAACAAAAACGGAGTCACCGGTTGTTGACACAATGCAGGAAGAGATGGCTCCTGCGGTTACAACGAACGACGTTGTAAATGTGGTAATCAGCTCTCCTGATCACACTACATTGGTTGCAGCAGTAAGTGCAGCCGGCCTGGTTGAGACATTAAAAGGTGCAGGTCCTTTTACCATATTTGCGCCAACAAATGCAGCTTTTGCAGCATTGCCCGCAGGCACGGTTGACGGATTGTTAAAACCCGAAAGCAAAGACGCACTTACAAAAATACTAACCTACCATGTAGTTGCAGGTGCTGTAATGGCTTCAGATTTAAAAGATGGACAAAAAGTAAAAACATTACAAGGTGAAGAACTTACCGTTTCTATCAAGGATGGCAAAGTAATGATAAATGGAGCCAATGTAACTGGTGCAGATCTTACAGGATCAAATGGCGTAGTGCATGTGATTGATGCGGTAATGATGCCAAAATAATTACGGAGTTTTGTGAGTTTTATATAACGCAACGGAATCGGCTTAGCTGGTTCCGTTTTATTTTTGTTGTTTTGAACCCTTATTTTTTAGCAATAAAAGTCCGAATCATAAGTCCCTCTACCAGGGGACGGCATTGTTTTTTTTCACTGCAATGTCGTTCATCCTCAAACTCTTTCCGTGCTCCGGCTTCCATCATCAAAACCTGATTCTATAAGTTATAAGATTACCAGCTACATTTCTCACAAGGGTATCGTGCATGTATTACGAGTCCCGATATCCAGGATCGAAATAACACAACGATGTTTAATAGCAGCACTTCCACTAAGTACAAAATCTTTTTAATGTTACGTGCCCAGGAGCCTTGCGCCGGTTAGGTCTGAGCAAATATCATCGAACTATTGTTTTTTAATTTTTAGAATTATATCTTTATTCGGCAGCCGTTCTGGCTCCTTTCGCATAGGTTCTGTCCCTACAATCAAGAAGCAAATAAATATCTCAAGCCCTTGCACAGGTTTAGCCTGGATGATTCAATAACCGATACTACCTGTTCGCCAAATAAAGACTTTGTTGATTTTAAAGTAAGTATGGTAAACACAAGATTCAGAAAAAAAACCCCCAATTTCCAATAAGATATTTCCAAATAAGCAGAAATTCGTAAAATCAGTATTTCTAGTGGTGGCTTTTAGTGTTTGCTGCGAATACTGTCGTCGGGGAGCTGGTATATTTTCAACTTTATTTCAATACTCATACAAATAATTTATGCTTTGTAATTTACAAAAGAAGTTAAAATAGTTCCCTGTTTTTTTGATGCATTTGCGGTCAGCCGTAACTATTTAAAATGCACCTTGCAAAAATGCCGGGCAAATAGAATTGTGCCGCTGTAAACTTACCCATGGTACTTCGTTGTACATCTTTGCTACGGGCAGCTTTTATAGTAAAGAGCAGGAGGCTTATTTTGATATCACTGCCATTCATACATTTAAAATTTTTCGTAATAAAATGATGATTATTTTCGGCAAATAATAATCAATCAAAATATGAAATTATTACCAGCACTTATAACCTGTTGCCTGTTGCATAGTACCGCCTTTTGCCAGCAGCAGCCGGCCACACAAAAAATGGACTTCGAAAAATATGACCCGGTTTCTACGCTGGTAGTGCCAGAGCATATTGTAAGCCATGCCAAATTTCCTTTTGTTGACGTACACAATCACCAGTGGAATATGCCCAAACAAGACTTGTCGGTAACTATCCGAGACATGGATAGTTTGAACATGGCCGTAATGGTTAACCTCAGCGGTGGCACGGGAGACAATATAAAACGGGGTATTACAAATGTAAATGCGGCTTATCCCAATCGCTTCATCATTTTTGCCAACATAGAATTTAAAGGAATTGGTGAACCGGGCTGGACGGAAAATGCTGTGAAGCAACTGGAAGCTGACGTAAAAAATGGTGCAAACGGATTAAAAATATTTAAAAATCTTGGCCTTTCTGTAAAAGATAATGAAGGCCGGCTTGTACCTATTGATGATAAAAGGCTGGACGCTATCTGGCAAAAATGCGGCGAGTTAAAAATTCCTGTGCTGATACATACAGCCGACCCAAAACCATTTTGGGATGAAGTGGATGAGCACAATGAAAGGTGGATGGAAATAGTTACGCACCCGGGGCGTAAACGTGGTGCTGACAACCCGGTGCCATGGGAAAAACTGATTGAAGAGCAGCATGCTGTTTTTAAAATGCATCGCAACACAATATTTATTGCTGCTCACTTTGGCTGGTATGCAAATGATTTAGAAAAACTCGGAAGTTTATTGGATGAATTGCCCAATGTGGTGGTAGAATTTGGGGCAGTAATTGCAGAACTCGCCCGTCAGCCAATAATGGCAAAACAGTTTTTTACCAAATACCAGGACAGGATACTTTTTGGCAAAGACAGTTGGGTACCGGATGAATACAAAACTTATTTCAGGGTGCTTGAAACCACAGACGAATATTTTCCATACCACAAAAAATACCACGCTTTCTGGCGGATGTATGGGCTTGGATTACCTGATGATATTTTGAGAAAAATATATTACAAGAATGCATTACGAATAATTCCACACATAGATAAATCGTTGTTTCCCCAGCAAGGCAAATAAAAAGAAATAATAAAACTGTGGCCGGTGTAACCCTTGGCGTCGTGCTGTATTTGCAAGCTGTGCTTCGGGCCATTTAACTTTTTGTGTCGCCACTTGCCTCAATAGGCTACCATCATAATGCGAAGATGGAAAGTGTTTCGCTTTTAATTAATTTATTTCACCTTAGTTTAGTTCAACTTTCAGTTTCTTAAAATAGTGTGCACAATACGGGCTGAGGCTGCTTCGCAGAAATCAAGTCCTGAATAGTCGGGATTAAAACCTCCGATATAAGGCACTGCCATCATGAAGATGCGGTTATTGTAACTGCCAAACTCATCCAATACCTGGAAGTTATCATTGATAGCTATGCCCGAAACATTCATGTAATAATTTCCCTCCATATCTACACTTATTTTATTATTGTCTTTTGTCATTTCATAAAGCCCCGTTTTGGCATCGCGGAATTTTATTTTTGCAGCGCTCACGGTTTTGTTAGTCAACAGGCTTTGATAGGGAATATCTTTCTTCTCAAGATGGGGCTGGCCAACGCAATCAACATACATTTTATAAAAGTCAGCATGCTGCCCGCCTGCTTCATCAGTATAATTATAAATAGCACCGCTGATATTACCTGGCTTTACGTGGCTATTGCTATCTACGGCAACAAGCTCTAATGCGCCTGACTGATATAATGCCAGCAATTCTTGCACTGAAGCTTGAGGTACAAATGCAATTACAATAGAAATAAGCGGCATCAATACCTGCTGCAGCCGAAGCATATCTTCAGCAGAAAAATATTTGGCCGGGTAATTCATTGAAAAGCTCAGAATGGCCAAAGCCTCTTTCCAGTAAACAGATTCCCGTCTACGGATTGATTTTTCTGCTTCAATATATTCAGCTTTTAAGAGCTCAAAAGGTGCAACTATTTCCCGCAGGCTCATCATTGCTTCTACAAACTGTTCCATATTCATAGCCCTGATGCTTTCGTAAAACTCAGGGTTATTTTCTTTTATTAGTTCTTTAAAGTTCTTTTCAAAAATATAATCCAATGGAATAAATCCTTCGTTGTTTGATCTTATTGCATGAATCTCGTCATTACTTAAAAGGGTGTATTTAGCCAGGTGCGAATCTTCCAAATGAAATCTAACTGCGGGCAATAATCCTTTTAATGAATACATTACTATTTTAAAGTCTTCATGGTTTTGTGATGCATTAAAAGTAATGTTACCATTATCGTTTTTTGTAAAAGTTCCGTTGCTCCTTGCAATTGTGCGAATTGCGTCGATAGCTGTAAGTGAGGAGCCCCTGATTGCAACCGGGTAGTTTATACCGAGCTCTAGTTTTGTGGGGGGATATGGAGAATCGAAATATTGCGGGACTACGCCTTCGAACCTAACAGGCCAGATGTGCCCCGTAGAAATAATTACAAAATCAAAGGCTGAAAGCTGCTGTTCGTCACTTTCAACCAATACTGAGTTAGTGGCAGGTTGGTCAATAATGTCTTTAACCGAAATGCCTGTATGAAACTTAGTGGTGATGCCTTGCTCAATTGCCCTTTGTTTTAAAAGCTTAAACTGAGCCTCCAGATACTGACCGAATAACAATCTCGGCAATACTTTATAAGAATTGAAATTATCACTGTCAATGTTAAACCTTTCAAGTGTATGCGGCGGCAACGTTTGTATCCAGTTAGTTACTGATGTAAGCAGGTCGGGTATTTCATTCCCCGATACATTTGTAATGTGCTCAACGCTTGCCCCTTCTGAGCTGTAAGGCATGCCTGCACCTAATTGTTTTTTTCTTTCAAATATTTCTATATGAAAATCTTTTTCGCCAGATTCTATCAATCTTTTAAATACAAACAATCCGCTTGGGCCTGCGCCCAATATACCTATTCGCTTCATGGTTTTAAACAATGTGCTTGATGGCTGTAATGATTGTCAATAATAGTAAATCAGGATGATAGTATTTCTGCCCATCAACAGAAACTGAAATTAATTCTTCTTTCAAATTCTACTTTGTTCAACAATTGTACCATCATCCAGCCAATCATCCAGCAAGGGTAAATATTCCTTTAATGCAATTTTCACTTTGCTGAGTTGTTTTCTTGTAAGCCAGCTAATTGCAGTATGTTCATCAGAACAGTTGCTGGGCTTACCTTTCCACGAAGTAATCATGTAGATATGATAGCGGAAATATTCTTCCTTCTTTTCATCCAACACATCCATCGAGGTAAGTAGACGTGCATTTATAACAGTTACACCGATTTCTTCAAAAGTTTCACGTTTCAATGTATCAAACGGATGTTCTCCCTTCAGTGAATGGCCGCCCACAATATCCCACTTTTTTGGAGCCCATGTTTTTTTTGTTGATCGTTTACCAAACAGAAATTTATTCTTTTTCATTATAAACCCGCCTGCGCATACCTGAATTTCCATAGGGTAATTTACCACTTAACAATAAAAAATGCGAAATGAAGTGCCATTCACTTTCAAATTATCGGGCCACAAGTGCTTGTTGAAAACCTGCCTGGCGAACAGGCATACACCAAAAACGGTCCAGCCTCCCACATTGCAAACAGCGGTGACAATACTAATTTTTGTTAACTACACCTGCTAT
>JBGSIG010000131.1:0-5602 GCA_041742655.1 Ferruginibacter sp.
TTACTTCATTGGTGGATATACTCAATTTATGATAGCCATGTCGTATAATATTAATCAGCCCGATACTAAACCCTTCGGAGGTGTCAGCAATATTTATCAATGCTACTTGTACTCCCTTAATTTTCTTTGAATAGTTTACAATACCTGCTATTTGCACTCCCCGTGTTTCTTTTTTATTGATGTTGGCTATACCTGCAATTTGCAGCCCTTTAACCTGGTTGTTTCCATAATTTGCAATACCGGAAATTTGGAATCCTTGTATGCTATCGGTGACGTGGTTATAAATTCCGCCTACCTGGAAGCCCTTAAAATTGCCCTTTACAAAATTGGCAATGCCTGCCGCCTGGAAACCGGAAACTGAATCAAGCACTGTATTGTTAATACCCGCCATCTGGAATCCCTGTACCGATTTTAAAACAGTATTGGTGATACCCGCAGCCTGGAAGCCTTTTACGCTGCCGCCAACCTGGTTCACTAAACCTGCTATCTGCACATACCGTACATCCAACTTGTCAATGTTTACCAGTCCTCCAATTTCTACACCATCGGTACCACCTGTGTAGCCACCAAAAATATTGAGTGAAAAATTGTTGACTACCTGTGCACTCAAGCTACCGTGTGTGCCAATAGTGGGTATAAGCGAAATCTGGAAAGGCCTTGTGGTAAAAAAGTTTTTTAGATTGGCACTTTGAATTATTTGTTTGGCAGAAAGAAAAAATTTACTCAACCCTAATTTTTCCACGTTTGCAGTATCGGTCACTGGTGGTTTAGGCAATATGAGTCTTACACTATCAACTTTTATCAGGGTGTCCGTGGTAAGATAATCTTCGGGGCTAACGGTAATATTATTAACCAATGTTTGCAGAGGCGATAATGTTACGGTTAATTCCTGGTTTCGTTTTGTTGCAATCACTACCGAAGTGTCTTCATAGTATTCCTTGCTGATAAAAAGCTCCGTAGAATATTGCTTACTGTTTTTTAACCTTATCTTAAAATATCCGTTATCGTTGGTAAAAGCGGAGGCTAAAATATTTTTTTCATAAATGCTGGCTTCATTGATACCAATGCCCGATTGCTCATCAAACACATACCCAGCTACGGA
Organism: Ferruginibacter sp.; assembly: GCA_041742655.1. Classification (GTDB taxonomy): domain Bacteria; phylum Bacteroidota; class Bacteroidia; order Chitinophagales; family Chitinophagaceae; genus Ferruginibacter. The sequence goes on from JBGSIG010000131.1 coordinate 1,103, forward strand.
ATAGAATTTATCTTTTTCTTCAGCCTTTTTGGTAACGATGGTAATCTTGATGGGTGCCAGGCGAATGATGATATAATTTCCACTTTCTTTAAACTCGTAGTGTTTACTAAACAAGTCGTTCAAAATAAACGATACTGTTTTATTGGTGTAGTTAAAACTTACAAGGCTGTCTTCTTTTATTATATTGGAGTTATACGAAAAATAAAAATCTCCTTTGTTACTGATTATCTCCAGTACATTATCCAATCGCTGCCGGTTAACCTGGATAGTTATATTTTTATCCAGTAAATTTTGGGCCTGGCTGTTTGCTGCGCATGCTGAAAGTATTATAGCAAAGCACAAATGCTTCAATCGCTTCATTGGTCGATCCTGTTATTGTAAAATAATTGTATTGTCTTTTTTGGTAACGGTTATATTTAGTGTTTCGGTGATGATGAGCAAAACATTGTCCAGTGAATCGTTATAGAATGTGGTGGTAATCGGTAATGTTCTTATTGCACTATTTGCAATTACAATGTTGGCAGTGTAAGCTTCATTTAATACTTCCACCAATTTCCACAAAGGGGTATTATCGCAAACAAATTCTTTTGTGATATAATAATTATAGAGTTTGTCAGTAGCTGCATCTTTTACCGGGGCAGTATTTCCGCGGGACGTACTGAGTTTTTCCCCTGCTTTTAATTCAATAGCCGTTCCATTTTGCGTTACCTGCACAATGCCTGTTTCTACCACAATGTCCGTATGCCCGTTAGTGGCTTTAATGTTAAATGAAGTTCCCACTACAGTAACTGTTAAGTCATTTACTGTAATAATAAAAGGCTTTTCTTTATTTGGTGCAACGTTAAAAAATGCTTCGCCATTTAACCTTACCGGCCGTGTTTTTCCTTTAAATTTTTCGGGATAGGCGAGGGTTGAATTTTTGTTAAGGACTACTACAGTGTTATCCGGTAAAGTATCATTTAATGCCTGTTGCAACGTTTTAAATGTTATTTCTCTGGGTGCCGGCTGATTGTTGAAAATGATAAATGCAGTGAATGCAACAGCAATTAATACTGCAACAGCCGCGGCCATTTTCGTCCAGCTAAAATTATTTTTTTTCAGTTGCGATGCCGACTGCTGTTGGTAGCTAACCCTGCTAATAAATCTTTGCCAGGCTTCATTTTCATCAACTGTTGACTGGGCAGCCAGGTTTTTACTCGTGTCCCAAATAGTTTTAAACTGCTCATAATATTTTTTATATGCAGGATCCGTTGCGATATTATTTTTTATGTAGGCAGCCTCTTCAACAGAAGTTTCACCCAATAAAAATTTTATCAGCAGTTCATCGTTGATATTGTTGTCAATATTTTCCAGTTTATTTATTTTTTATGTTGATGAATAATAAAAACAAGGGTAAAAATTCTACCAGCTTTGCTCTCAAAGTTTTCAAAGCTTTCCCCATTTGATTTTCTACGGTCTTCACAGATATTTTCAACTGGTCCGCAATTTCCCGGTATTTCAGTTCCTCGAACCTGCTCATTTGAAAAATTGTCCGGCACTGTTCCGGCAACTCATTTAAAGCAAACTGTATCTTTTTCTCCAACTCTTTCGACTGCAAAGTTTTGGGGGCGGATTCAGCTGAGTTTTTCATGCTATAGGCCACGTGCAGTTGATGCGCAGATTTTACTTTTTCGTGTTTTATATGGTTAAGGCTTTCATTGTGCACAGCCCTGTATAAGTAGGCTGCTACTGAACCAGAAATGGAGATATTATCCGCTCTTTCCCAAAGTTTGAAAAATACCTGTTGCACTATTTCTTCGCCATTTGCCTCATCTTTTAATAAGGTACATGCGTAGGCCCGAAGATTTTTAAAGTGGGTTTTAAAAACCTGTTCAAAGGCATTTTCATCCCTTTTGGCCAGTAGTTGAATTATAGCTTCGTTTTGTATTGCTGTTTTGATAACCGTAAATTCTTTTTCTATATGTGTCGCTGTAATCAAATGTACTTTTTATAATAACAACTAACTGTATTATTACCCCTACGAAAGAATTTTTTATTTTTTTTGCAGCAGCGGTGGTAGCTGTCTCAACCGCCCACAACAGCCCTCTTTAAATTAGCTTAACATCTCTATTAAATTTTTTATTGTAAGTTGCAATTGGCCCAAAAGCAACAATGATGAATGGACGGGAAAATGCCATAAAAATATTTAGTGCTGCTGTCGCTGCGGTTCAACCGGCACAATTAATTCCTGCCCATTTATTTATTGAGCAGGGCACGCTGCATATTTTTGATCAGCAGTTTTTAGTAAATGACTTACCCAATATTTATGTAGTTGGGGCCGGCAAGGCCAGTGCCGCCATGGCAAAAACGGTGGAGGAAATATTGGGCCATTTAATAACTGCGGGAATTATTGTTACGAAATACGGCCACGGGTTGCCGTTGCAAAAAATAATTTGCAGAGAAGCCGCACACCCGGTGCCCGACGAAAATGGGGTAGCCGCAGCAGCAGAAACAATTGCCTTGTTACAACAAGCAGATGAAAATGATATTGTGATATGCCTTATCAGCGGCGGTGCTTCTTCGCTTTGGATAGATGCTCCGCCACCGGCAACACTGGCCGAAGTACAACAAACTTTTGAACTGTTGCTAAAAAGCGGCGCAACCATCAATGAAATGAATACGGTGCGTAAACATTTATCAGCCATTAAGGGTGGTCAATTGTTGCAGTATGCGTCTAAAGCAAAATGGTTCTCCTTCATTATTTCCGATGTGCCGGGAGATGATTTATCTACGATAGCCAGTGGCCCAACTGTTGCGGATGACACTACATTTAGTGACACCGACGCAATATTAAAAAAATACAAGTTGCACGGCCGGTTGCCGACTGTTATACAGCAGCACATTAGTGATGGGGTTAAAGGAGTAATAGAGGATACCCCAAAAAGAGGCGATGAAACTTTAAAAAACAGCCACAATAAAATCATTGGCAGCAATGCCATCGCAATGGAAGCAGCCCGGGTAGAAGCCATGGAGCTAGGTTTCACAATTGCGCATGTTAATAAAAACTTAGTGGGTGATGCGTGTACAGTTGGCCGTGAGTTGATGAGTGAATGTGTAAAGTACACCGGCGCAAAACCTGCCTGTTTTTTGTTCGGCGGAGAAACCACAGTGACTGTAACCGGGGAGGGTTTAGGAGGACGCAATCAACACCTGGCATTAAGCGCATTGTCGCAGTTAAACGTGAGTGAACATTCATCAAATAAAATTACTTTTTTAGCGGCAGGTACGGATGGTACAGATGGGCCAACGGATGCTGCCGGTGCCATTGCCGACAGGCAAACCATTTTGCTGGCGCATGAAAATAAAATAAATGCTCAACAATACCTAGAGCGAAACGATGCCTATCATTTTTTTGAACAAACAGGCAGCCTGCTAAAAACCGGCGCCACTCAAACCAATGTAATGGACATTGTAGTGGTGATTATAGAATGATAATATAACATAAGCGCCGTACCGACATGTGGGGATAATTTTCCTGCCAAATCATTCATTTTTATTCGCTAAATTTAAAGAAAATACTTATTAAGGATGCCCGGTTCAGCAACCAAGAAAAAGTGGATTGAGATTGGATATGATCTTTTTGCCAACGAAGGCCCCGAGGGGGTTCAGGTAGAAAGAATGAGCCGGATATTAAAACTTAACAAGTCTGGATTTTATCATCATTTTGGCGATATGGAGGTATTTGCAGCCGAATTGGTGGCCCACCACAATGATATGGCTGAGAAGTACCTTTCCGATGCAGCGGCATGTAAAGTGATTGACCCGGAATACCTGATGGTGATGGTAAAATATAAGCTTGCCGTTCTGGCCCATGTTCAATTGGTGAGAAATAAAAACAAACTTTATTATTACGGCGCCCACAAAGAAATAGACGAAAAAATTGGGGAGACGATTCTTACAATATGGTCGGAATATGTAAGCATGCAACATGATCCCAATACAGCGCTTAAATACCACGGAGTGGTGCGTGATATGCTTTTGACACGGATAAGCCCGGAAAATTTTAACTACAATAATCTGCACCAGTGGATTGATGAAGTAAAAGAAATAGTTTCAAAAGACACAGTTTCCAAATAATGTTTCGCTTCAAATAATGCAATCTTTTCTAAACGGCAACGTCTACTGTATGTGATAAAACAATAATACTTTTGTAACCATCCCGTTTTTAATTTCCAATACTTTTATTTAATGATGGCCTGTCGTCCGATAGTTATCGGATTTTAAAACGCACAATAGAATTTCCCCAAAATGGTATTGTGCGTTTCCTCATGCTTTTAAAAACAGCTCCATCGTCCGGCATAAAGGTATTTACAGGCTGAGGTTTCCAATCAACAGAGATTTGAGGTTCAAAATTTATGAAACCTTCCTAAACTATCATTTTGTTTTTTTGTCATTAAACAATAAGTGTGCATTCCAAATTGTAGCACTCTATTTCGGCCGGTGGCGACACCGGCTGAGGCT
>JBGSIG010000132.1:0-2680 GCA_041742655.1 Ferruginibacter sp.
TTGCGGCTTTATTTGGCAACAGCTATCTTCACTTTTTTGTTCTTAATTTTTTCGTCTTTTATAAGCTCCAGCGCCTCGCCCACTTTTAATTTGCGTACTGCCACAAACGAAAAAAAATCTTTTACTTCTATCAGGCCGATATCATCTTTTTTCAGTTGCCCTTTGTTGGATAGAAATCCCACTATATCAATCTTATTGACCTTGTCTTTTTTACCAGCCGCAATAAACAGGGTTGACCATTTTGGCTTTTCCGGCAATTCAATTCTTTCGGGCAATTCAATTTCTTCTACGTCGCCGGTAATGTACGCCGGAAGCTTTTCTTCTTCAGATAAAATTAATACCGACTTGCCGCCAGCGTCCATCCTTGCTGTTCTGCCATTGCGGTGCATATATACATCTTCTGTTGCAGGCAAGTGATAATGAATGATATATTTGATATCCGGAATATCCAAACCTCTCGATGCAAGGTCGGTGGTCACTAACACATTCGAAGTGCCATTCTTAAATTTACACATAGCACTTTCTCTTTCCTGCTGCTCCATACCTCCGTGGTAAAATACATTTACAATTCCTTTTTCTTTTAACAAGCCACTGGTACGTTCTACTGACTCCCTGTGATTACAGAATACAATCATTGATTTATTACCGATAGAACAGATGAGCCTGAACAGGGTTTCGGATTTATCTTTTTCCGGTGATAAAACGGTTCTGACAACCAATTCATCTTCTTCGGGTTTATCAACAACGGCGTCTAAAAAATCAAGCCGTACAGGATTGGTAATACCAATAAAATCGGGAATGCGAACAGCTTCTGTAGCAGACGTGAGCATTCTCTTTTTAACCGATGGTAGAGACCCTATAATAAAGGACATCTCTTCCTGGAAACCAAGTTCCAGCATTTTATCAAACTCATCCAACACAAGTGTGGTAATGTCATCCACCGAAAAATTATTTCTGCGGATATGGTCGGCCACCCGGCCCGGCGTGCCAATAATAAGTGCTGGAGATTGTACCAGGTTGTTCTCTTCAGTTTCACGCTTATGGCCACCATAGCAAACGGTCACTTTGTAGCCAGTTGCCATTTTTCTAAATACCTCGTCAATTTGTATTGCCAGTTCACGCGAGGGTACTAAAATTAAAGCCTGTACATTTTTATTTTCTTTGGTTAGTTTTTCAACAACCGGTAATAAAAAAGCAAGGGTTTTACCTGAACCTGTGGCAGATAATAATATTACCTCGTCGTTTTCTTCATTTGCTTTCAGCGATGCCAGTTGCATTTCGTTCAGTGCCTTAATTTGCAGGCTGGCCAAAATTGTATCTGTAGAGTTGTTAGTATGCTGCATATTGGTAAAAGTAGTATTTGTGCAGGTAACGAAGGAATTATTAATCGTGCCACGCCACTTGATGAGGTTGGATTAATATATGTACGGCCTACTTTAGCCTACCGGATTCTTTAAATGAATTGGTTATCCGGCTGTCATTTCTTTTGTCAAGTTCAAGCAAATCAGAATATCCATCTGCGCTCACAAATTGAATTATTAACTCATTGTCGATAAATAGTATTGGGTCGATAGTTGCAACGCCAAAGGCGATAGAGCTAAGATAAGCAGGATGAAACACACCAAAATATATTACCTCGTTATTGACAGTTACCGCAAAAGCTTTATCTGCCCCGTAATTATTAATAATGGATCTGATATCTTTTTTTAATTTAAAAGTTGTTGTGGACTTTCTATAAAACTTTATATCGGCATCAGCCACAAGTGGCGTGTCATCAAGAACGGCGTTTGAAATTGAAACTGTTCCAGGATATGTCGACTGGTCAATTGATTTAGTAAATGATTTAAGCAAATAAATGTTAACTTTTGAATTATTCTCCTTCTTACAGCCCAAAAGCAAAGTAAGCGTTAAGCAGTAATAAAATATATGCCGCATATAAAGGTTTTTTATAGTTGACAAATTAAATTATAGAATGGTTGCAAAGCTTGTCACTTCTAATTCTAAAAAAATCTATTGAGAATAGCCAGACTCGCTGCCGTCAAAAAAGTATAAGCTAAACTAAGGCGCTACTGAATGGGCACACTAAAACTGCCTTCTGTTACCAGTTTTACAGTACCACCCGGCAGGCCTGTATCGCTCAGTGTTCCACTAAATGTTCCGGCTATCCTTGTAGCCGTTTTGCTTGTTACGGTAATGGTAAACGGGGTTTCGGTAACGCCGGACACTCCATCCCAACTTACACCCGAGGCATCGGTGTAAGAAACTAGGTATAAATTACCATCTACAATGGTACTGGGGCTAAACACATCACCAGCTTGCACCGGGCCGAAAAATTTATTAAGAGAGATAAAAAAGTTTTCAAAAGATGAATTTGAAATATTGCCCGCCATGTCAACCGACATTATTTCAGGGATAGGAGGCGATGGAGGTGTGGTACTTTGCGAGCCCTGCACATTAAAATCAAAATTGGTAAATACCCCGTCTATTTTACATTTAATAAAATTATCCGGCAATGGTGGCGGTATTATAACGGTAATTACAAATGAACAGCCATTAGTACCAGGAATATAACCAAATGATGCGCCTGTAACGGGCGTGCCTATAGCAGTTAAAATAATTGTCTGTAAACCGGTTGAGAAAAACTCTCCCGAGCCTGAAAAAGTTAGTCCATTAATGAGGG
>JBGSIG010000133.1:0-5831 GCA_041742655.1 Ferruginibacter sp.
ACCATGAAAGCCATTTTTAAAAGTTCCCACATCTACCGAAACAATATCTCCTTCTTTTAATTCGACCTTTGTAGGAAAACCATGCACTACGGCATCGTTTACCGACATGCAGCAGGCAAAAGGAAATGCTGGGTTACCGTAACCTTTAAACGAAGGGCTGGCGCCATTGTCTCTTATAAATTGTTCTGCTACCTGGTCCATATCCCATGTTGAAATTCCGGGGCGTATGATGGCAGCTATTGTGGCCAGTGTTTTGCCAACCAGCAAACTGCTGATCCTCATTATTTCAATTTCGGCCTTTGTTTTATAGTGAATCATTTTCCTAAATTATTGCTTTAAAAATAAACCCCGACTTTTCTGTCAGGGTTTAAAATATTATTTTATGGTTGATCCCTTTTTGGGATTTTTTATCTTAAATACCTGATGATGATACTGCAGATGAAGCTTGTCTACCCTGAATTCTTCCAGAACTCATTAATCCATCATATTGGCGCATCAATAACTGTGTTTCTATCTGTTGTAATGTATCTAAAATTACAGCTACCATAATTAGTAAAGAAGTGCCGCCGTAAAAGGTTGCAAAACCCTGCTGTGTTTTAAAAACCAATTGAAACAAGCCCGGCAAAATACCAACAAATGCAAGAATGATTGCACCTGGTAAAGTAATTCTATCCATTATAGTACCGATGTAATCAGCAGTTGGCTGGCCTGGTTTTACGCCCGGTATAAATCCGTTGTTTCTTTTCAGGTCTTCGGCCATTTGCTTCGGATTAAATATTAACGCTGTATAAAGAAAAGTAAAAGCAATTACACAGAAAGAATATACAAACATGTAAACTACATTCGTGTGATCGGTAAAATACTTTGCCCAGCCACCGCCGGTAAAGCCTGAAAATATAGTAGGCAAGAACAAAATAGCCTGAGCAAAAATTATTGGCATTACACCAGAAGCATTCACTTTTAACGGAAGGAAATTTCTTGCGCCTCCAAACTGCCTGTTGCCTACAATTTGTTTGGCATAATTAACCGGCACTTTTCTTGTTCCCTGTATCAACAATATTATTCCTAAAATAATCGCAACTAAAAAAGCAATTTCAATTAAAAATATTAATAAACCGCCACCGCCTCTCGTTGCTCTCGAAGTCCATTCCTGTAAGAATGCTTCCGGAAGCCGGGCTAAGATACCCACCATAATAATTATAGATGTACCATTGCCTAAACCTTTGTCGGTAATTTTTTCGCCTAACCACATTACAAACAATGTTCCTGTTGTTAATAGTATAACTGTAGAAATAACAAAATAGCTTTCGTAAGAGGGAAGTAGCGCTGCTTCGTTACTTGCACTTTTAAGATATCCTATATACGCAGCCGCCTGAAAAACAGTAACAATAACAGTTAGATACCGGGTCCATTGGTTAATTTTCTTTCTGCCACTTTCACCTTCTTTCTGCACCTTAGCCATTTGAGGCACCAGGATAGTTATTAACTGCATAAAGATAGATGCAGATATATATGGCATGATACCCAATGCAAAAATGGAAGCTTGAGAAAAAGCCCCACCAACAAAGGCATCGAGCATTCCCAGCATACCGCTTTTAGTACTTTCACTTAAATTTGACAGTTTATTGGGATCAATACCCGGAAGTACAATAAATGAACCAAGGCGGTAGATAAAAATCAACAATAAAGTGAACATTATCTTATTCCGCAGCTCCTCTATGCCCCAGATATTTTTTAGTGTTTGAATGAACTTCTTCACAGACTTAAATCGATTTTAAATGTTTTCGTAAAACTAAAAAGACGCCTATCGTACCTACCTATTGGCAAGCAGGAATGCGTCTGCAAATATCGTGAAATTATTTAACTATCTCCACTGAACCTCCTGCGGCTTCAATAGCAGTTTTAGCTTTTTCGCTAATGGCATTTACTTTAAAAGAAAACTTTCCTTTTATTTCGCCAACACCTAAAATCTTTATGCTATCTGTCTGGCTTATCAGGCCATTAATATATAAAGTTTGAGGGCTAAATTCTGTAATACTATATTTTTCAGCATAGTGATCAACCTGTCCAAGGTTAATTACTTTATACTCTATACGATTGATATTCTTGAAACCACGCTTTGGTATGCGGCGTTGAATCGGCATCTGGCCACCTTCATGTCCCATTTTACTTTTGTATCCTGCACGGCTTTGTCCACCCTTGTTTCCTTTGGTAGATGTGCCACCTTTACCACTTGCTTCACCACGCCCGATGCGCTTTGCTTTTTTAACTGCACCTTTGGCTGGCCTTAATGAATGTAATTCCATGTTGTTTGATTTTGAACTTACGGGGTATCACCCCTCGCAATTTTAATTATAATTATTTAATTGAAAATTGAAAATGTTCCGATGCGTTGTATACTTTTCAGATTAAAGCATTCTCAATAATCCCATTCTCAATTCTCTTAAGCTACGTCAACCACGCTTACAAGATGATTCACTTTACGAACCATGCCTAATATTTGGGGTGTAGCTTCTACTTCTACAGACGCATTCATTTTCTTTAAACCCAAAGCCACCATTGTTTTTTTCTGGCGCTCCGGTCTGTCGATTACACTCTTAACCTGTGTTACTTTTATCTTTTTCATTTTACAATGTTTTAGGTTTTGGGTTTCTCGTCTACCGTTGATCAACTCATAACAATAAACTGAAAACAGCAAACCTTTCTATCCGTTGAATACTTTCTTTAAAGAAATGTTTCTTGTTTTTGCTACAGCAATTGGCTCACGCAATGTAGCTAATGCTTTAACAGTTGCTTTTACAACATTGGTAGGATTAGCAGATCCAAGGCTTTTCGCCAACACGTCTGTAATACCAGCGGCCTCCAATACTGCACGCATACTACCTCCTGCAATTACACCTGTACCATGTGCGGCTGGCTTAATAAAAACTTTAGCAGCACCTTCTTTCGACAGTTGTTCGTGAGGTATTGTACCATGCATTACCGGAACTTTTATCAAATTCTTTTTTGCATCTTCAATGCCTTTTGTAATGGCTTCCTGTACTTCTTTGGCTTTACCTAAGCCCTGCCCTACAACACCCGCTCCGTTACCAACTACTACCAGTGCAGAAAAACTAAAGGCACGACCACCTTTGGTAGTTTTTACAACACGGTTTATAGAAACAACTTTGTCTTTTAATTCAAGGTCTCCGGCTTTTACCCTGTTATCGTTTGCTTTTAACATGTATAGTTCTTATTAGAAAATTTATAATTAAAATTGTAAACCACCTTCTCTTGCTCCTTCTGCAACGGCTTTAACACGACCATGGTAAATATATCCACCGCGATCAAAAACTACAGCAGTAAGGCCCAGTTCGGTTGCTTTTCTTGCGATAGCATTTCCTACAAGTTTACTCTTTTCTGTTTTGGTAACTTTTTGTGCTTTAATATCTTTATCAAGAGATGAAACTGAAGCAATAGTAGCACCGCTTTCATCATTTATCAATTGCGCATAGATATCAGCGTTGCTTCTAAAAACACTTAACCTTGGCCTGGCAGCAACACCGTTTATTTTTTTGCGAATGCGGAACTTGATCTTTTCCCTTGCACTTGATTTGTTATTCATGATCTTTTATTTTGAGCCCCATTTAAGAAGCGAATTAATAGCTATTAATTTTAGAACCCCTATTTTGTTTTTAAGGACTTTAGCCTTACTTACCAGCAGATTTACCAGCTTTTCTTCTAAGTACTTCGCCCTTAAACTTAACACCCTTTCCTTTGTATGGTTCAGGTTTACGTAATCCGCGGATCTTAGCACACACCTGGCCGATCAATTGTTTGTCAACTCCTTCCAAAGTAATGATAGGATTTTGTCCTTTTTCCTGTGAAGTAGCAACTTTTAATTCTTTAGGTATTTCAAAAATAATATTATGAGAATAACCCAAAGCAAGGTCTAAAATATTTCCTGTACTGGCGGCTTTAAAACCCACACCCACTAGTTCCATTTGTTTTACATACCCTTCAGTTACACCTTTAACCATATTACTAACCAATGAACGGTATAACCCGTGCATAGCTTTGTGACGGATCTGGTCAGTTGGGCGTACCAGTTCTAATGTGCCATCTTTTACTTCCAGTTTAATATCCCTGTCAATGGCCTGCTTTAATTCGCCTTTCGGGCCTTTAACAGTAACTATATTATCTGCACCTATTGTTATGGTAACTTCCTTTGGGAATTCAACCGGTTTCTTTCCTATTCTTGACATAGTCGATTTTATTTTTATTGTAATTAATTAGATTTGTCTTCAGCCACGACTTAGGCTTAATTGTCAAACCATTTATTTGTTTGCTAACTTCTTAGTAAATATTACACAACACTTCGCCACCCACGTTCTGAGCTTTTGCTTCTTTATCAGTCATTACACCTTTAGATGTAGAAACGATTGCAATACCCAAACCATTTTTCACTCTTTTAAATTCATCCGGTTTTGCATAAGTACGTAAACCCGGACGAGATACTCTTTCCAAGCTTTGAATTACAGGAAGTTTTGTAGATGCATCATATTTCAGGGCTATTTTAATAACGCCCTGTTTGCTGTCATCTTCAAATTTATATTTCAAAATGTAACCCTTGTCGTACAAAATTTCTGTCATACGCTTTTTCAAATTCGAGGCAGGAATTTCCACAATACGATGATTTGCCATCTGCGCATTACGGATTCGTGTAAGAAAATCTGCTATAGGATCAGTAACCATAATTATTTAAGTTGACTTTGTTATTAGATAATTTTTTTACAGTGATTTCAATATTTCTATTGATCTGCTGTTTTTAATTTACTACCAGCTCGCTTTTGTAACACCAGGTATTTTTCCTGCCAAAGCCATATCGCGGAACATATTCCTTGATATTGCAAAGTGCCTCATATATCCCCTTGGGCGGCCTGTTAACTGGCAACGGTTTCTTAAACGTACGGGAGAAGCATTCTTTGGTAAAAGATCCAAAGCCTTGTAATCGCCGGCTGCTTTTAATGTTGCTCTTTTTTCGGCAAATTTTGCGCTCATCACTTCACGCTTTCTCTGCCTGGCTTCAATTGATTTTTTTGCCATGTTTTATTTTATTTTTATTTATCCTTTACGTTTCCGAAGGATTATTTTTTTACATTTTTAAAAGGCATTCCCAATTCTTTCAACAGTTCAAACGCTTCTTCGTTGGTTGAGGCTGTTGTTACAAAAGTGATATCCATGCCGGTAATTTTATTAACCTTATCAATATCAATTTCAGGAAAAATGATTTGCTCTGTAATACCCAATGTGTAATTACCGCGGCCATCAAATGATTTATCATTGATACCTTTAAAATCACGTACACGAGGTAAAGACACAGATACAAATCTGTCTAAAAATTCAAACATCTTAACTCCGCGAAGGGTAACTCTTGCACCAATGGGCATAGCCTTACGCAACTTAAAGTTTGAGATATCTTTCTTACTCATTGTAGCTACTGCCTTTTGACCTGTAATAGTTGATAACTCTTCAACAGCGATATCTACTAATTTTTTATCAGCTACAGCACCATTTACACCACGATTCAAACAAATCTTGGTAAGCTTTGGCGCCTGCATTATGGTTTTATAACCAAATTTTTTCATTAAAGCAGGTACAACCTCTTTGGTGTACTTATCTGCTAATCTTGGAGTGTATGTTTTTGTGCTCATTATTTTATAGCCTCCCCTGATTTTTTAGATACTCTAATTAATTTACCATTTTCCCTGCTACGTTTAACTTTAGTGGCAGTGCCTGCTTTCGCATCCCACAACATCACGTTACTGATATTAATTGGTGCTTCTATTTTC
>JBGSIG010000134.1:0-6777 GCA_041742655.1 Ferruginibacter sp.
GCACCTTCCTACAAAACAGGAGTTAGATTGCTGGGCAGAAGAACCCAAAATTTTTACTTACACTTTTGCGCCCAACGGTTTTATTGAATCTGTTAAATTTACAAGAGGTGTAGAATCGGGCTTTATTTGGGAATATGAATATGAATGCAAGTAATCTTATTTGGCAGCAACTTTTTATTCCCGTTTATCCTGTTACATTACTTTTTAGCCTTGTTTTTTTACTATTCCCAGCAACACTCTCAACGGGCTATGAGCGCAATCTAGAAAACCTTGCGCCAATAGGAAAAAGAGGTTTGAATAATCTTAATCTCACCCGATAGCAAATCAGCTTCCGCAATCACAGGGTCCTTACTATCACACAAAACTATGGGTAAGAGATGTTGCCCGAAAAGAAGCAGATTAAATTCTGCAGCGTGAATAACGTTTGTATGCAATTGGAACAGTTGGCTACGTGCACAAAAAGTTTACGCCGACAAAAATTTTGTACATTCAATTTTCATTCATAAAATAATTATTCTGAAATGAACAAATTGTTGCTTTTTTTCTTTCTCCCCGCCCTCACTTTTGCACAGGTTGATAGTACTGATATCATTGTAACCCAAATGATGGAGATGCAAAAAATTGTTGGATTATCGCTGGCTGTAATAAAAGATGGACAAACCGTTACAAACAAAGGCTACGGCCTGGCCAATGTAGAATTAAATGTACCTGTAACCTCCGAAACTGTAATAAGGCTCGGCTCAGTAAGTAAGCAGTTTTTTACAACAGCTATTGTGAAACTTATGCAGGATGGTAAACTAGATATAGAGGATTCGGTACATAAATTTTTTCCTGATGCACCGGAAACATGGCGGCCAATTAAAATAAAAAACCTGATGTCGCACACATCGGGCTTGCAAAGAGAAGGCCCTGCCTACGATAATTTCAAGATCCAACCGGACATAAACATTATTAAGTCTGCATACAGACTACCCATAGTTTTTTATCCGGGTGAAAAATACCAGTATTGTAATTTGGCTTATTTCATGTTGGCTGATATTATCAAACAGGTAAGTGACATGCCCTGGCAGGATTATATTGATTCTGCATTGTTTAAACCGGCAGGCATGAATAATAGTTACCTCACAGATTTTTATGAAATCATACCAAATCGTGCCAGTGGCTACATGCATAATAATGGCACCTTGATGAATGCCACATCTATGCATGCCATACGACCCAGTGGTGGTTTTCTTTCTACTTCTTCAGATATGATTAAATGGGAGAAGGCGATAAGCGAAGAGAAGATCATTCTTACAAAAGACAATTGGGAAAAACTTTGGCAACCGTTTATTAAAACTTCGGATAAAGCAGATTTAAAAGAATATTATGGTTTTGGATGGATAATTAATGAATACAACGGGCACAAAGTAATTCTACACCATGGTTCCAATGTTGGGTTTAGATCTTCATTTGTACGTTTTGTAGATGACGGGCTTTCTATTATCATTCTCACAAATACGAATGAAGCAAATCCAGGCATTATTGCAAACGCTCTTGCAGATTATTATTTCAGAAAATAAGTATTCCACCTCCGCCGTGGTTCGTGTCGACACGAAGTATTTCTTTGGTTATCGAACCATTTCCTGGCTAAACTACTTCTCCTTTCTAATGATAATCTATTTTCCCGTTTCGGGAACTTCGTTTATCTTTGGTGAAATCGGAAAGTTGAGAATTATTGCAAAGAAAATATTAAGAGATTTTTGGGAAATACATCCAGACATTGAACAACAATTAAAGGCCTGGTATCAGGAAACTTCAAAAGCAGAATGGACAACACCAAATGAAATTAAAAAGGAATATCCCAGTGCTAGTTTTTTAGCTGACAATAGAATTGTTTTCAATATCAAAGGCAATCATTGCAGGTTAATTGTAAAGATTAGCAATGATTACCTAATGATTTGGGTAAGATTTATTGGAACACATGCAGCGTATGATAAAATAAACGCTAAAACAATTTAAAATGAATATCAAGCCAATCAAGACAAAAAAAGATTATGAACAAGCTTTAGCAAGACTTGAAATAATATTTGATGCAAAAAAAGGAACACCGAAAGGAGATGAATTAGAATTGCTGGGAATGTTGATTGATAATTATGAAAATGAAAAATTTCCCATGGGGTTTCCTGATCCGATTGAAGCAATCAAATTTAGAATGGAGCAATTAGGCTATACCCAAACAGACCTGGCAAACGTGGTTGGTCTTAAAAGCAGAGCAAGTGAAATACTAAATCGTAAGAGAAAACTTTCACTTGAAATGATAAGACAAATTCATGATAAATTAAATATTCCAACGGAAGTTTTAATTCAAGCTTACTAAAAACTTTTCCGCTAACAAAAGGCTACTGTTGCACAACCACAATTAAAAAAATGTAACCTTAATTTTTCTTCACAAGCATTTACAAGAATGCTATTTTTAGCTTTTTATATACCATGCTTGCAGACACAAAAATTTTCTAAACATCTTCCCTTCCAATTTTCGTTTGTTAATTTTTTAACAACAACTCCTGAAGAAACGGTTCGTGGGACACTAACCATTGCGGAGTGATTTGACTTTACACTTTACCTGGTTTTTAATTAGCATCTACCCAATGATAAATTTGTAACCCCTGCCATGTACGTTAATAAATTTAAGAGAGTCATCGTCGCTTAATTTCTTACGCAATTTAGACACCAATACATCAACATTTCTACTGATTACAACGATGCCTTCATCTTCCCAAATTTCTTTCATCAGTTTTTCCCTTTCTACTATTTGATTTATATTTTCTGCAAATATTTTTAGTGCTTTTGTTTCTTTTTCAGAAAGCGTGATATTTTTATGCTCAATTGTAAGCACATTATTGTCTGTATAAAATTTGGAGTTTCCTAATTGTATATAATCATTATTATCGATGATTGATGCTGGCTCTTCTTTTTTCCGAAAGGTATCTTTCACATAAAAAACAATAAAACTCAAAGGAATAATCAAGAGCAACAATAAAAAGTAATTAAACTTATTTGTTTTCAAAAAATCGATCTCAATAACATAACACCCAACCTCCAGTGTACGCCCCCTGCAAGGTGTTAAATCGCCTTGTTTGCTATTTATTTCGAATGCCAACACAGTTTCCTTTTCTTTACAATTCCTCAAATTCACTATATAATTGTTTGCAAGGCCATTTTTTTGAAATGTCCGCTGAACTAAATCGATGAGTGTATCTGAAATAAAACCAAGATCACTTTGAAAAGAAATCTGGTATTTGTTTTCATTTAATTTCTTAACCGGCAGCACCCTGGATGTAGAATCTTTAGCCGAAAGCAAGAGCTGATGCCCCAGATCACGTAGTACAACTTCTACATGATTAGCAGGAATTTCATTTTTTTTGTTGATAGATGCAACAGCAGAAATCAAAATAACAATGATCATGATTGAAGATCCGAATAGAATAAATGGCTTCATGTGTGTAAAAATAATCTATTAAACCGCCGTTTTCGCTGATTTTACAAACGTTTTACATATCCTTTACACCTTTTTACTATAAAAAAGCTACCCTATACTTGACGCCGAATACCTTTACGCTGTTGTTTCATCAAATCAATTACAGTCATGAAAATCTATAATCTTACTTTTTTGTGGTACATCCCGATTATTTCGGGGCTACTTTTTCCATTCCTCTCTTCCTGTAACCATGCGGTAGAATTTCCACCGTCATCCCTTCTCCCAAATAGTCAGCAAAAACAAAAAAGATATAAGGCGGGGGATGCAAACATCGTTTTTAAATCTACAGATGGCGGGCAAACATGGCAGGACATCAGCAAAGGGCTGCCAGAAAATTTGCGGAAAGATAGTATCCGGGGAAATAGCTTCTTTGCAAATGATAAAGGGCTGTTTTTAAAGGTTGGAAACGGACTCTATCACAGTACACCAAATGCCACCGCTCCTTTTTGGACCAAAGCGCTTTTGCCTGGCGCATATAGCAGCATTGCCCCCGGTAAGTCTGGAATAGTTGAGTACAAATACTGGGCTGTAAATGTGAAAAAAACTAACGGAACGAGTGTATGGTCGCCGGTATTCGACACTTTTCAGACGCCAGTAATACGCAGCGTTTTTGAAACTGCCGGTGGTACCATTTTCATCGGCACCCAAAAAGGCTTTTTTAAAACTGATGACAATGGAGAAACCTGGAAACATGTTTATTCCGGAAGCCTGGTAGGGCATATGGCAGAGTTGAATGGCGTACTGCTGGCGATTAACTGGAGAAGGATAATAAGATCGACCGATAATGGAGAAAACTGGGCGCTGGTGACCAGTGATACCAGTGTGGCCTGGGACGTAAAACAGATCAAAGGTGGATTTGCTGCTATGACTTCTACTTCAGCGTCCAATCCCAGGGGGGTAAGGACATCCTACGACGCCGGTAAAACCTGGCAGCCCAATAATGCCGGCAACAAAGTTGTTATTGATTCAATATGGCGTACCTGGAATGATCGCCCCAGAGTGAAAGCCTTCATGACTTCAATTATCGAGATTGGTGAAAACTTAGTTAGTGTTCATAATGCCGGCATTTTCAGATCATCAGATAAGGGAAAAACATGGAAACTGTTACTTCCTGCTGTAGAAAATAAGATTTTCAATTTATTTGTTTCAGGCAACGTGATATATGTGATCTATGCCACACCAGGCAAGGGTGGATGTTGAAAAATTCCAAACCCTATTCCCAGCAACGTCTCTTTTGAGTGGCTATGAGCAAAGCAAGGACGTTGCGCCGCCAATTGAAAAGCGATATTATAAAAATATCATTGAACAATTCTGGTAAAAAATTGCGAGGTTTATGGCAGTGGTAAAGTTGCTTTCTATAAAGGCAGACAGTAAGCGGGATAGGCGCAACGTCCTCAGCCACTCTCATTGCTCATTGAGAGACGTTGCCGGAAACAGATTGTTTCAGGCAACGTTATCTATGCAATACCCAGTAAGGGTGGATGTTGAAAAACTCAGATTAACATTCATCCGTTGTTTAAAATTACCGCAAGTGGAGGGTATGATTAATTGTGTACAAGCTGAAAAAAAATAAAAAAATAAAAACGATGAAAAAAAGTATAATGATACTGATGATGGTGGCAACAGGATTTTTTTGCTCAGGGCAAAGTAGTACAGATTCTGTTTATGTAGGAACTGTGGATTCGGTAAAAGCTATAGATGTTGTCCCACGCGAACCTAACGGCCCAACCAAAGCCGGACTTGCTAAAGCAATCGAGACCGGAACGATTTATAATTCTACATCGCCTTATCATAATGTTTCGCATGAGTTTACTTATTTGGTGGCTATGCGGGATTTTTGTAATAAAACTTTATTGCAAATGCGTGCTGATGGTGAAGTTAATAAGAAGCGTTCTAAAGAATTGAAAAGGGAATTGTCAAACGCTAAGGCAAAATTAGCTTCAGCAAAATTTATTGGTTTAAAAATTGAATCCGGGCAATATGAAGTGTTTTTGAAACAGATTAATGATCGATTTAAGGATTAATGTAGTGGCGTCTTACACAGATGTTGTGCGTCATACAAAAAATACCGGCAGAATGAAAGTAAAATCGGATAGACAAAACACATTTAACCTTTGCTGCACATTTTTGATTGCTGTAGCAATCTCTTGTAATAATCAAAGTCAATCAAATAAGGGAGAAAAGATAGTACAGCCTAAAATTAATACTCAACCAATTGAAAGTGCAATCGGCGCCATAAGATTAAAATACACAACCGGGGTCCGTTCAATCTTAGAAGATAGTAAAGGTAATATTTGGTTTGGTAGTTACAACGAAGGTGCTTGTTTGCTTCATAATGGGGAGCTCCAATATTTCACAACAGAAAACGGATTAAATGACAACCAGGTAAGGAGTATTTATGAGGATAAAATTGGTATCATCTGGTTTGAATGTGGCAAAGGATTAAGTATTTATGATGGTCAAAAATTGACTATATACAAAGAAAGAAATTATGATTCAACAAAACAATGGAAATTATCTGATAGTGACCTTTGGTTTAAAGGTGATGAAACGGCGGGCTACAACAAACTTGAAGAAAATCCAGGGGTGTATCAATATGACGGTAAAAAACTTTCCTATCGCACACTCCCTGTTAAAACAAAATTAGGGCAAGAGAATCACTATTCAATTTCAACACCATTTGTCAAAAGTAAAAATGGAGCAATTTGGTTTGGCACTTATGGCGCATTGATTGGGTATAATGGTTCAGATTTTAAAATAATAAACGATGGTTCTTTGGGACTAGACGACGAAACAGGACATCTGCATATCCGCAGTATTATGGAAGACAGCAAAGGAAATCTTTGGATTGGTAATAATGGAATTGGTGTTTTGAAATATGATGGAAAAAAAGTGGTCGATTTCACAGCACAACAAAAACTGAGAAAGGACGACACCAAAGGCAATTCTCTGGATAGAATTTTTTCTATTGGAGAGGATAGTTCAGGAAATATTTGGTTTGGGACTGTAGAATTTGGTGTATGGAGATATGACGCGTCTGAGGATGCTGGCAATTCTATGAAAAATTTTACTAAAGAGGATGGACTTGAGAGTAAACACATTTGGTTTATATATAAAAGCAAACAAGGAGAATTGTGGTTTGGAGGAGCAGATCCAAGTGGCGTATACCGATTCAATGGCAATTCTTTTGAAAGAAAATATTAACTATAAGTACGAATACACAAAATCAGGCTTGGTTTGTTGCTGATTTTAAAATC
>JBGSIG010000135.1:0-6495 GCA_041742655.1 Ferruginibacter sp.
ACATCCTGCTATCTACAAAAATATTATTGAAGAAGGGCATGCAGTGGGCAATCACACCTACAATCACTTAAATGGCTGGAAGACCGACAACGAGACTTATCTAAAAAATATAGATGCCGCGGCTGCCATCATTAAGTCAAATTTATTCAGGCCACCTTATGGAAGAATTACATTTAAACAGGTAAAAGCACTTGGTAAAAAAACCATGGGTTTAAAGGTAGTAATGTGGAGTGTATTGAGCGGTGATTTTGATCCCGGTTTATCAAATGAAAAATGCCTCGCCAATGTAATAAAAAATGCCGGGGGTGGGTCTGTTATCGTATTGCACGACAGTGAAAAAGCGTTTAAAAAATTGCAATTCGTGCTGCCAAAATTACTGGAACATTTCACAGATTTGGGGTATCGGTTTGATAAAATTGTATTGCCGTAAAAGTGCAAATAGCGTAGCTGAAAAAGTGTAGACTTGTGTAAAAAAAATTGGGCCGGGGTAGAAACCCTGGCCCGTTTTTAATCCGTACCCTATGAAAACTTTGCGAAAGATACTAAGTAGTTTTTGAAATAACAATAATAATTTAACATTATTTTTTGAGTTATAATTTTTATTGATATGACGGAGGTGCATTTGCAATGCACCATAGTCTTTACCGCAGAGAATAGGAGCGGCAAGAGTTTTCGCAGAGATAATTTCTACTTTTTTTACCGCCGAGAACAGGAGACACAAAAGTTTGCGCAGAGATAATTTGGGTTCTTTTACCGCAGAGAATAGGAGGGGCAGGAGTTTGCGCTGGGGTAATTTATCCTTTTCTTTACCGCGGAGAATGTGAGGTGCATCAGATAGCGCTGAGAAGCTACACCTCTGCGTTAACTTTATTAACTCTATTCTCTGCGGTGAAAACTCTGCAAGTCCCCTGCCCGGCTGCAAGACGGGTCTTTTTACTCTTTTCTCTGCGGTGAAAACTCTGCGGTGAAAAAAAATATTAAGTTGCAATTAATTTTGTACAGCCATAATTTTTTTTAAATATGATATTGATCGATACACATTGTCATTTGTACTCGGAAGAGTTTAGGGCCGACATCGACAGCGTAATAAAAAGAGCTGAAACGGAAGGGGTGCAAAAATTTTATTTGCCGGGTATTGACAGTACCGTAATGCAAGCTATGCTGGAATTGGAAGAAAAGTTCCCGGGTAAATGTATGGCCATGATGGGGCTTCATCCCTGCTCGGTGAAGGAGAATTATAAAGACGAACTGGATGCCGTGGAGGCATGGCTTGCCAAAAGAAAATTTGCAGCAGTAGGAGAAATTGGCTTTGACTTTTATTGGGATAAAACCTTTGCCAAAGAGCAGCATCAGGCTTTCATCATCCAAATGGAATGGGCCATTAAATATAACCTGCCCATTGTAATACATACACGAAATGCCATGCAGGAAACCATCAACCTGGTAAAACAATATGTACCTATGGGGCTTAGGGGAATCTTTCATTGTTTCGGCGGAAGCTACGAGAGTGCGCAGGAGATCATAAAAGCCGGATTCTTATTGGGTATCGGTGGAGTAATTACCTATAAAAAAGCAGGGTTGGGGGAAGTACTTGCCAAAATTGATTTGGAGCACCTTGTGCTGGAAACAGATGCACCCTATTTAACGCCCGTGCCGTTTAGAGGAAAAAGAAATGAAAGCAGTTATTTAAAGTACATCATTGATAAGCTGGCCGAAGTTAAAAATTGTTCTGTGGATGAGGTTGCCGCCATTACAACGGCAAATGCCGAAAAAATATTCGCTGTATAAAGATGAAACTGTATTTTTGCCGTCCTTAAAAAGCTAACAATAAGTTTGGAGAGTTGTCCGAGTGGTTGAAGGAGCACGCCTGGAAAGTGTGTATATGGGAAACTGTATCAAGAGTTCGAATCTCTTACTCTCCGCATTTTTTGCGCCGTTAAGGTTTTAATTTGCCTTTAAAGTGTTAAGATGTTTTTATTTCTTCGGCTCCGGGTCGTTGTACCGAAGACTTCCCAGGCGATGTCTTTACAAACTGAAATCAATAATTTAAAAAAAGATTATGCAGGACTCGCCACCAAAAATACCATTTTACCGTTAAGGCGTTTTTTTTAGTTATACTTAATTCCCATGCGATGTCTCTGCAAACAGAAGTCAAAAATTTAAACAAGGCAGCATGCAGGATTCGCCAATAAAAATACCTTTAAAGCGTTAAGTCGTTAAAGCGTTTTTGATGGTAGGAAATTGCTCCCTTACCACATGTACGATGCCCACTATGTTAACCTGTTACAAGTAGTTTTACTCAATTTTTAAGATAACAAAAAGTGCCAAAAACGATATCCCGTGTTCCATTGCATTACCTTACGCTCCGCAAATTTTTATTTTTTCTTAAATGGCAAACTTGTTATATCGGTAATATTTTCTATTTTTATCAAAATATCAAAATCTAAATATACTGTCACCATGAAACATCTTTTATCTTTTTTGTCCATAACCCTTATTGCATTTAGCGCAAGATCTCAAAACGTAGGCATCGGCACTACAACCCCCGCAACTATTTTAGACGTAGTAAGCACAACACAAGGTATCCTCATTCCCCGTATGACACAGGCGCAAATGATGGCCATACCAACACCCGCAAATGGCCTGATAGTAACCAATACAGATAGTGCAAACAGGATTTTTATTTATACAGGCACCGCATGGATGGGCTTATCTTTCGGTGGTGGATCTGGTGGCGTGGTTGATAGTTTATTGGTACATAAAGCCGGTGCAGAAACCATTACCGGTAAAAAAACATTTACGGTTGATCAATTAATAAATGGTTTAGCTATTGGTAGAGGGCTTGGTAACGTCGCCACCAATACGGCTAGTGGGGCTTTGGCCTTAAATGCCAACACATCAGGGGCTCAAAATACAGCCTTCGGCTATTTTCCACTCCGTTTCAACACTACCGGAAGCAGGAATACCGCGACCGGGCATAATGCGCTAAATGCGAACACTACCGGATCAGACAATACGGCCAATGGAAATAATTCCCTTATCGTAAATACAACAGGTATTGAGAATACTGCTGTTGGTAGTGATGCACTTAGGTTTAACACAACAGGAAATGATAACGTTGCTACTGGCAACCGGGCTCTTTTTACCAATAGCACCGGAACAGATAATGTGGCCAACGGCACTTATGCACTTTATTTCAATACATCCGGCGGATACAACAACGCCAGCGGAAGTTACTCATTGTACACTAACACTACCGGCAGCAGCAATGTTGCCAAAGGCGATGCATCATTGTATTCAAATACCAGCGGCGAACGAAATGTTGCTTTAGGCATCAATACGCTTTTTTCGAATACAACAGCAAGTGGTAACACGGCCGTAGGCAGTGAAGCATTGGCATATACATCTGCAGCAAGTGTAGATAATACCGGTTTGGGAAACAATGCAGGTACCTATCTTGGAGATGGTGCCAGTACCAATGATGTATCCAGTAATTCAGTATTTATAGGAGCCAATTCCGCCCCATTAGCCAGCGGCCAAACCAACCAGATTGTAATTGGCGGTAGTGCGGTGGGCTTAGGGTCAAACACTGCAATTATTGGCAACAGTGCTACTACCACAACAGGTATCAGTGGTAATTTATTTTTAGCTAACGGTTTAAACACTGCGCCATCAAGCGCAACCGATACAGGCACAACCGGCGAAATAAGGATTACTGCAGACTTTATTTATGTGTGCACGGCACCCAATACCTGGGTTAGGTCGGCGCTAACTACCTGGTAAGCCGTACCAGCAAAATACATTATCAGCTTCTATAAAATTTATATTTAAAACGCAAGTTCTTCACGGGCTTGCGTTTTATAGTTTAACCAGTACCCGGCATTTTTTTTTGACAGGATCGATGAAGCAATTCCCGTGCATTTAATCACAACTTATTTCTACACTGCGCAACCTTTTTATCGGTGCCTATATCTTCGATTATTTTTTTATCATAGCGTTTAAACAAGTATTTTTGCGCCCGAATTGTCAGCATAAGAAATATCCAACAGGATAAACTACTCAACAAGTTGCAAAGCAACCTTAATAATTTGGCCATTTACCGGTCTTACTATACCATCGGACGGGTGTGTGTTATCGGTATTTTTTTATGACTCTTTCCTGAACGTGACTGAGAAGGGCGAAGCCATAAGAAAATCCGATTTGTGAGTATAAACTGCCGCCCGATTTTGGAAACGCATTACTAACGTTAGTATTCCCTTTTTTCCTTTTTGCGAATTTTAAAATAACCTTATTTTTACGCATGTTTAAAATTATCAGACTGGGCATTTTTTCAGCGTTGCTGCTGGTGGCCGTATTTAATATTAGTTCCTGCACTGCACCTAAAAAAGTGATCTATTTCTACGATTTAAAAGACAGCACCTCGGGGGATTTGCGAAATGCAAAAATTGATTTCGAGAACCCAATCCAAAAAAATGACCAGTTATGGATTACGGTGGGTGGCAGCAATCCGGCAGATCTTGTCGCACTAAATTCAGCTAACGGGATTGGTACTACCTCTATATCCGGCATAAACAATCCGAATGCTTTTGGATTCCTGGTGGAGGCGGATGGTAAAATCCAGATGCCTTATGCAGGAAGGGTACAGGTGGAAGGACTGACCCGATTGCAGTTGGAAGACACCTTGACTTCAATCTTCAAAGAATATACTAAAAACCCCGTGGTAAATGTGCGGTTTCTAAATTATAGTTTTTCAGTACTGGGCGAAGTGAACAACCGGGGCAAATTTAATATGCCCAATGAACGCACTACTATTTTAGAAGCCATCAGTATGGCGGGCGACCTTACAGAGTTTGGCCAGCGCAACAATATTTTGGTAGTACGGGAAGTAAATGGCGAAAGAACTTATGCCAGGGTTAACCTGTTGTCGAAAGACCTTTTTACCTCTCCGTATTTTTATCTTAAAACGAATGATGTCGTGTATGTAGAGGCGGTGAAAGCTAAATTCATTACACGTACAGGAGTGCCACAATACCTTGCCATTGCTGCGGTTGCAGTATCGTTGCTAATTACCGTAATCGCAGTCAGTAAATAATAAAATCACAGTATTCAATATGGGATTCAATTCTACCGATATGAAGGAGCAGGGGGAAACACAAAGCCAGAATGAACAGCTGAGGCGTTTGCTGTTTAGGGTGATACCCTATACTCCGATAATACTGCTGGCCCTAATAGTGGGTATTTTGTGCACACGGGTTTACCTGCGATACGCTACCCGAATGTATGCTGCCAAGGCAAGATTGATTGTAAATGATGACAGCCAGCAAAAAAATACCAATTTATTGGACATTGTGCAGATTGATACAAGGGACATCTCTGCTGAAACAGAAAGGGAGATGGAAATTTTACAATCCCGGGATCTGCTAAGTAAACTGGTTTCTACCCTACAATTAAATGTTGGGTACAGCCAGAAAGGTTATATCAAAACGGGGCAATATTTTGACGATATTCCCTTTAAGCTGGAATTGCAATACCCTGATTCTGTCACTTCTTCAATCACCAGCGAGGTTGAAATCGTTGGAGACAAACTGCGGTTTAATGAAACACTTTACCCGCTGGATAGTTTTGTTACCACTAAATGGGGAAATATCCGCTGGCATCTTAACAAGGGGTTTAAGCCACCAATGACTGAAAAAAATAACTGGTTTGTAAACATACAACCCGTTGCGGCGGCCGTGGGCGGTGTAAAAGGATCGCTGGATGTCAAACCAATTTCGAAATTTTCCTCCATTTTAGAACTCACATACATTGATGAAATACCGGAAAGGGGCGTTATTGTCCTGAACAACCTGATAACCCTTTATGGTACTACAGGGGTGGACTATAAAAGCAGGATATCTACCAATACCCTTAATTTTTTGGATGGCAGGCTACAATTGATTGCGCAGGAACTGGGGGGTAAGGAAAAAGAATTGCAAACTTTTAAATCGAGGCAGGGCATAGTAGACCTTAGCGCAGAGGGATCATTGTTCCTGGGCCAGTTGTCGGAAACAGACAAGAAAACAGGCGAGTTGCAGGTGCAGATGGATGTGCTGGACCAGGTAGAAAAATATGTTACCCAACGCAACAACACCAATAACGAAATACCTGCCACACTTGGCACCACCGACCCGGTTTTGACGGGATTATTGAACCAATTGTACCAAACAGAATTTGAGTTGGAAAAAGTCCGCGGAGTTTCCGGGAGCAAGAATCCACAGATTGCAGTGATGGAAAGTGCGATTGATAAGTTGAAGCCCAGCATTTTGACCAGCATCAACAACTTAAAGTTAAACATCAGGGCCAGTCTGCAGCAGTTGAAAGAAGACAATAACAAATTAACAGCGCAGCTAAATAAAATACCTTTAAAAGAAAGACTGTTGCTCGATATCAGTCGTCAACAGGGTATTAAAAACGCCATCTATACATTTTTGTTACAAAAGCGGGAAGAATCGGCCA
>JBGSIG010000136.1:0-3454 GCA_041742655.1 Ferruginibacter sp.
TGGGGCAGCGGGCGATTTCAGAAAACTCGTTGGTTAATTTCCGTAATTTTTTTTCTTGGTTTCTTGGTATTGCATTGATATTATTATTGGTTGAATTTTTTATGACCGAAGTAAAAGCTGTACGCAAAATGAACAGAGTGATCGCTAAAAAGCAGGCAGCCCTGATGTTACTGTTTTTGTTTAGCTCAACTTTTTCATTTGCACAAAAAAATGCCACATTAATAAAAAATGGCAACGAGGCGTATGATAAGAAAGAATACGGCGTAGCAATAGAGAATTATAAAAAGGTTACAGAGAAAGAACCTTTCAATGAAAAGGCGAATTACAACCTCGGCAATGCATTGTATAAAAAAGGCAATACAGACGAAGCATTAAAGGCTTACGATGCAGCTATTAGAAACACTAAATCAAAAAGCAACCAATCTGATACATGGTATAATAAAGGCGTTGCGCTACAGAATAATAAAAAATTACCGGAATGTATCGACGCCTATAAAAAGGCATTGCGATTGAACCCCGGCGATGAGGATGCAAGATTTAATCTGCAGAAAGCTTTGCAACAGCAGCAACAACAACAGAATAAGGAGAAGCCCAAAGACGATCCTAAGAATAAAGACAAACAGCAAAAGCAGGACGAAAAAGATAAAAAGGATCAACAGCCTAAACCTCCGCCTCCTAAAATGACTCAGAAAGAAGCCGAAGAAAAATTAAAGGCCTTGTTGCAACAGGAAAAAAATCTTCAAAACAAACTACGAAAAGTAGATGCTGCGTCACCTAACAAGCCGGAAAAGGATTGGTAATATTTTGTTTACAGCCTCAACTTAAACAATGAAAAATTTAAAATACATAGTATACTTTTTGTTAGCTGGCATTTTATATTCCTGCCTTGATACCGAAGAAAGAATACTAATCAATGCAGATAATTCAGGTACCTATTCGATGACAATGGATTTGGGCGAAATATTTAAAATGTCCAATTCGATGAGTGGAGATGAAACCAATTCCAACAAGATTAAAGAGAAAAAAGATACCGTTATTTACCTGAGAGATTTGATGAATGCCACAGACAGTTTAACAGCCCATGAAAAAACTTTATACAAAGATGCCCAAGTGACAATAAAGTTAGATGAAGAGAAAGGTGAAATGAAAATTGCAATGAGCTCGCCGTTTAAAAGTCTGGCCGACCTGACAGAAATAAAAAATAGTTTTCCCGAGGTAATGAATAAGCTAAAAGCTTTTGATGAGGCTGCAGGTGATAAAGTGAAGCCCAGTGAAGAAGAAGGAATTGCGGGAGTAGGGGCGAAATCTGCCAATCCTGTAGGAGACCAGTTTACTTTTGTAGCAAGTCCCGGTGTTATTTCCAATACCATTAACAACATAGATGCTTTTAGAAAATTGGCAGCGACGGATTCTTCCCTTAGTATGATGACACAAATGGCATCTGTAATGGGAGATTTTAATTACCACACCACTATTGTATTACCCAAAGCTGTCAAAGGTTATGATGGCCCTGGCAGTACTATTTCAAGCGATAAAAAAACAGTTACTTTTTTTACAACACTCACAGAAATGATGGAACATCCTGAAAAAGTTTCATATAAGGTGAAATACTAAGCACAATTAAATAAATAGGAGCAGGGGCCAACAACCCCTGCTTTTTTGTTGTTAATTTTGTAATAATTTAAAAATATGCAGTTGTATTGTGAATCAATGACGAAATATAAACGTCTTAAAACAAGGGAGGTAAAAATTGGCAATTTACTGATAGGGAACAATCAACCTATTCGTGTGCAAACAATGACTACCACCGATACTATGGACACCATCGCAACTGTAGAGCAATCCATACGTTGCATAGAAGCAGGTTCTGAATTGGTACGTATAACAGCGCCGTCAAAAAAGGAGGCAGAAAATTTGCAACACATAAAAGACGAATTGCATAAGCGTGGATACTTTATTCCTCTCGTTGCCGATATTCACTTTACCCCCAACGCTGCGGAAATTGCAGCACGGATAGTAGAGAAGGTTAGGGTCAATCCCGGTAATTATGTAGACAAGAAAAAATTTGAACAAATTGACTATACCGATGCTGAGTATGCCGAAGAAATAGAAAGGATAAGAGATCGTTTTACGCGGCTGGTATTAATTTGTAAAGAACATGGAACAGCCATGCGAATTGGCACAAATCACGGAAGTCTAAGTGACCGCATCATGAGTCGGTACGGCGATACTGCCATGGGCATGGTGGAAAGTGCCATGGAATTTTTGCGTATAGCCCGATCCCTGGACTATCATAATATTATTTTGAGTATGAAGAGCAGTAACCCGTTGGTAATGGTGCAGGCTTATCGTTTACTCGTAAATCATATGCAGGCGGAGTTTAATGAATGCTACCCATTGCATTTAGGTGTAACAGAAGCGGGCGATGGCGAAGACGGCAGAATAAAATCTGCCATAGGAATTGGCACTTTGCTGCAGGATGGTATTGGAGATACCATACGGGTTAGCCTCACCGAAGATCCCGAATTTGAGATTCCGGTTTGTAACGATTTGGTGAAGAGTCTTCGCCCTTCCACCCAGGTAAAGGGTTTCCAGGAGCCTGCTGATTTTAAACTGCCTTATTCACCTTTTGATTATACCCGAAGGATAACTTCAGCAGTTTCAAATGTCGGTGGTAAACAGGTGCCGGTAGTTATTGCTGATTTTATGTTGGCTGAAAGTATTACTACCGCCGACTTGCAGGCAATTGGCTATACTTATACTGTTGAAACGGACAAATGGAAAATTGGCGATGCCGCTGCGGATTATTTATATTGCGGTAACAAGAAAGTTGATTTTGCATTACCCGGAACACTGCAAATAATCTGCGATTATGCATCTTGGTTATTGAGCGCTGATGATGCAAAATATTTCCCACTTTTTCAGGGAGATGAATTTATAAAAGCAAAAAGAAAATCAGGCACAATTAATTTTATTGCAATAGATGCAGGTGCAAATAATGCAGATTTAATAAAAATTATAAAAGAAGATTCAACAGTTGTGTTATGCGTTTATTCTGAAGCTAACAATGCAATGCAAAGTATAAGGGCTTTTATTGTTAACCTTGAAGCGAAACAAATTAAATGCCCGGTAATACTGGCTGTAGAAAGCCATGATAGTTCCATTGATGAACAGCTTATTCATTTTAGCACGCAAACTGGAGCGTTGTTTTTAGACGGCATGGGCGATGGAATCTGGCTTATGAACGATCCTGCTGCAATAGTCAATCAAAAAGTGCACGGCAGAACTTACCTGGAAACAAAGAACAATCATCAATTTATCAACAATACCTCCTTTTCTATTCTGCAGGCAGTGCGTACAAGGATTTCTAAAACAGAATACATCAGTTGTCCAAGCTGTGGAAGAACCCTTTTCGATTTACAGGAGACTACCGGAAAAATTCGTGCGGTTACCA
>JBGSIG010000137.1:0-3869 GCA_041742655.1 Ferruginibacter sp.
TTGGCTGCTGCAGAGGACATTAAAAAGCAACTGGATAAAATTGAAATAAAAGATATGAGTAGTTTTCCTGTAGTATATTAACCTCAAATGGTTTGATAATTTGCAAAGACTAACATGTGCTCCATTGTGTGTAAATATGCAGCACATCTTACTAAATCAGATGCATTTCCATAGCAGTTTTAATAAGAGAAGCAATATTTCTGCAATTAAATTTCGCCAGTATATTTTTACGATGTGTATCTACTGTTGTTACACTAATAAAAAGCTTTTCTGCAATTTCACTATTCGTCAGGCCATCAGCAATCAAGGCCAACACTTCCTTTTCCCGTCTTGTTAATGTGGGTATTTCGCCATTATTATTTTTTTTCAATGACTGTGCAGCTTCATCACTTAAAAAAGTTTTTCCTTTTGCAACGGAAAAAATTGCTTCCATCAACTCCTCTTTGGTGGCATTTTTAAGCACATACCCACTGGCACCATTCTCCATCATTTTTTGAATAAAACTTTGCTGGTTAAAAGTGCTGAGGCCAATCACAAATACTGAGGGATATTTTTCTTTTACCTCCTTACATAAATCAATGCCACTCTTATCGGGCAAATTAATATCCATTAAAATAATATCGGGTTGTCGCTGATGTAAAAATGCCAGGCAGGATGCCGCGTTGGATGCATGACCTGCCCATTCAATATCTTTTTCATTTTGTAATAATGACCGGATACCTTCTATCACCATGTAGTGATCATCTGTTATAAATACTTTTACAGCCATTATACGTTAAACTCAATATGAACAGAAGTGCCTTTCTCTTTTTCGGACTGCACATCTAAAGTACCCTTTAAAAAATCAATGCGGCTTTGAATATTTGTCCAGCCAATTCCTTTTGTTCCTTTTAAAATTACAGGATCAAAGCCTTTTCCATCATCCTCCACAGTTAAAGATAATTGCCCGTCTGTTTTACTTAACTGTACAATAGCAGTTTTTGCAGCAGCGTGTTTCATGGTGTTATTGATAAGTTCCTGCACAATACGATAAATAGTTATGGCAGTTGTTTGATCGATCGCTGACTGGTGCATGCCCAGGGATTGGTAATTTACTTTTAATGCGCCGCTTTGATTAATATCATTGCAGAAGTCTTTCAACGCTGTATCCAATCCAAACTTTACCAAAGTCTCCGGCATCATATTATGTGCCACCCGGCGCATCTCCTTAATAGAACTGTCCAGCATATCCATGCTGCGTTCAAATGCCTGTACATTGTCAGGCGTCATTATTAAATTTCCTTTCATAGTGTTCATTGAATATTTTATGCCACTTAACATTCCTCCCAGTCCATCATGCAGGTCTTTTGCCAATCTCGTTCGTTCCTGTTCTTCGCCTTTTAATACAGCTTCGGTGGCGGTTAACTGCTGCTGTGTTTCTAAATCAACAATCCGTTGTTGTTGCAACATTTGTTTATGGCGGTAATTAATAAAGACAAGGCCGGAAATTAAAAACAAAACGACTGCACCTCCTATAAGAATGTAATTAATAAGACTCTTTTGCTTTAACTGCGATTCCTGCAATTTTATTTTTGCAATTTTATTTTCGGTACCGTATTTTGTTTCAAGGTCAAGTGCATACTCTGCCATTTCTTGTCTTTTCAAAAAGCTGTTTAAATTACTCCATTTATTGTCATAAATATTGGCGCTTGCAAAATCCTGTTGTGCATACTTTAAAGTCGACATAGCAAGGTAAAACTTTTCCATCGGGTCGGTTAAACTGTCCTTTTCTACAATTTCCAATCCCTTTAAAAACTGATCTTCTGCCAAACCATACTGCTTTTGTAAAAGTTGATTGTACCCATATACCAGGTGCCGGTAGCTTGCGCCGCTTTTGTTCGATTCATCAAATTCATTTTCCATTACCTGCATTTGATTTGCAATTCTTGCCAGGTTTTCCTTGTCTGCCAAATTAAAATAAGCAACACCAAGATTAATTAACGCATTTAATACCGATCTTGTTCTTTATATTTATCACCAGCCAATAGTTGTTTTTCAAAAATCTCAATGGCCTCCGTATTTTTGTTAATAGACATGTAACAGTTGCCGAGGTTGTTCATAGAAATAAGCATGCCCTTATAATCTTTGTATCGTTCACCATTTGCAATGCCTAACTTACCAAATGCTTCCGATTTATCGTACAGCTCCATATCAGTATAAATGCGGCATAGATTGCCATACATGGTAGCAAGATTATTGGTATCTTTTATTTTTTCTGTAAGGTCTAATGCGTAAGCACTATACTTAATGGCCGAATCATTTTTACGAAGATTATAATACAGGCTAAACAACGCACGATAGGAATTTGCTTTTTGAAATTCGTCTTTATTCTGCGCTGCCACATCAATTGATTTCAGGCAATAATCCAATGCACTACTATTATCAAATTTAGCATGATAGATCTTTACAAATGCGTGGTAACAACGGTACCGAAAGGACTGGGCATTCAATTTATTTATGAGCGCCTCTGCCTGCCTGTTGTAAAAAAGTGCAGAATCATTGTCTGTATCCAGGTAATTATCCTGTATTTGATGAAGGATATTTATTCTGCCGCTATCCGCCTTACTAATTTGCAAAGCCGTCAGTAAATCATTTAGTTTAGTATTCTGTGCAATACCAGCATAGTTAAGAAAATGAAAGGTTAGTATAAAAATTATTATCCTGGGCATATTTTTTTATGGGTGATGTATTGAGACCTGATTGTAATTTATATCAAGTTTGCCTTGTTATATAATATTATCTCTACCCATAGTACAAATTAAATAGCTTAAAACCTATTTCCCTCTCCCCTTTTTCAATGATTTTTTCTTTTTAAACAAATCTCCTGTTTTTCAGGGAAAGTTAGCAAGCTATATTGTAATCATAATTTACATACAGATAAGCAAATAAAAAAAACCTACATCTAACACAATGAAAAAATATCTTGTAACATTTAGCCTGTTGTTTTGCACAGTAATTGTTTTAGAACACGCAAAAGCCAAAACAGCCCCAACGCTGCCTGTGCCGGAATTAACAAAAATACTTACCGGCTCAGGGCTACCGTTTAAAATAAACAACGACAGTGTAGCTGTTATACCTTACGGGGGAGAAACCATTGCATCGTACCATGTAGTGGTGCAAAAAATAAGCGACCTGTGCATTGTTTATACAAATCTTTCAGAAGATTTCCCCGGCACACTTGACTCAACAAAATATAAATACCTGCTTCAGCAAGCAGACCATTTCGATACCGTAAAATTGGAATGGATAGCGATGATATTATTTATTTGAGGGGCAGATATGTATAAGGCAGGTATCAATACAACTATACTTACAAGGATCATTAAACAGGTGGCGAATGTTACCAATATTATTGGAGACGATTTTAAATAATAGATGAAATAAATGTAAAGCACTAATTCGTACAGCAGCATAATCTGAACAAAATTTGTTCAACAACCTTAATTTAAGAAAAAAGAAAGTCCATTTCAATTTAAAAAAAATACAGTGAAAAAATTGCTTTTTATATCCTTGCTACTGCCGGCATTTGTTGATGTATTTGCACAAAGCTAAACAACCAAACCAAAGGCCCCGGCTTCACAAGCACAGATGGTTAAGTTGATGGATGAGGCCATGAAGGGAATGAGTGAAGAAGAAAAAGCCGAGATGAAGAAGATGATGCCAGAAAAGTCAAAAAAGCCCGGACCGGTTATAAAGCCATTTACAAACAATAAAATATTGGTACCTGCCAGGGACCAGGCACGTATCAACAATATCCCGAAAAAAACATTTGCCAATGCAGATGCAAGTGCCAATGCAGCTCAATTGTATAATAAGCTCATTGCCAGAAT
>JBGSIG010000138.1:0-2018 GCA_041742655.1 Ferruginibacter sp.
CGGAACATGGGATTTTGTGGCCAACGAGGCCAGCGTAAATGAAGATTTTGTACATGGCATGAATTGCTTTAGCACGATAGCAGCAAATATGCCTGGTGTGTTTACAGGCACCGCACCAAAGACTTCATTCTATTTATTTCGCACCGAAGATGCTGCCAGCGAATACCCGATAGAAGAACAAAACTTTGCTGCAGCGGCCGAGCTGGCAGATAGTTTAGGAGTGGATGTATTTTCTGTTTCATTAGGCTATGCAACTTTTGATAACAGCAGTTTTAATTATACCTACACTAACATGGATGGCAACTCCACCATTTCAGCAAGGGCGGCAGATTTTGCTGCCAAAAAGGGCATCATGGTTGTTGTTGCGGCCGGTAATGAAGGCACTAAAAGTTGGCATTATGTTTTAACACCTGCTGATGCAGACAGCGTGTTAACCATTGGTGCGGTTGATATAAACCGGCAGGTAGCAGACTTTAGCAGCTATGGCCCCACCAGCGATGGAAGGATAAAACCAGACATTGCAACTATTGGGGTTCGAGCTGTTATCGCAAATCCAAATACGGGCAATCCTGCTGCTGGTAATGGCACCTCTTACGCCTGTCCGATAATGGCGGGTTCAGCAACCTGTTTATGGCAGGCTTTTCCAGAAGTAAATAATATGCAAATTATTGATGCATTGCGAAAATCTGGCGACAGGCACTCAGCCCCTGACAACAGAACTGGTTATGGTATACCCGATCTCAAAAAAGCTTTTGTGTTCCTTATAAAAAAATTATACACGCAATCAATAACCATCAATAACGATTGTAAAACTTTTATTAACTGCACTGTAAAAACGGCGGCAGATATGAGCATTATAATAGAAAAAAAATTACCGTTTGATACAAATTACAAAACCATCTCTACCCAAATACACAACGGTTCGTTGGCCGCGGTCAACTTTTCCTACACTGATGACCTTAGCAATTTAAATATAGGGACGACTATTAAATACCGGGTAAAAATGGTAATAGCTTCCGATACAAGTTTCTACCTTGATTCAGCAATCGTAAATTATACGCAGTCCTGCAGCAATGGAATTGTTATTTCTCCCAATCCCGCTACTGAAAATATTTTTGTGCAAATTACCAGCAATGAAACCACAAATGCGGCAATAGAGATGTACAATGTAAATGGCCAAAAAGTTTACAGCCGAAAAGATTTGTCAGTAAGCGGCACCCAAACATTTACAATTCCGGTAAAAAAATTTAACCCTGGTATGTACTTCGTTGCTGTATTTAACGATGGCAAAAAAGCCATTACCAAAAAGATTTTAGTTCGCTGACTATTTCTTAAACACGGCTACAAACATGGTGTCTGCCTTTTTATCAGTACCAATCAGTACATCACTATATAGCAATGATAATTTAAATTGCTCCCTTATAAAATCTACAATTACTTCATTCTCCTCTTTGAATACTGAACAGGTTATATAAACAAAAATGCCATCTTCTTTAAGATGGGGCAACACATTGCTTACAATTCTTTTCTGTTTGATGGTAAAATGTTGTAAAGATGATTCATTGAAAAAACAGAGTTGTTCAGGAGTTCTTGCCCAAGTACCGCTTCCTGTACATGGCGCATCACAAATAATCAGCTTGTAGTTGGTAGCTGGCGGCGTAAACTGTGGGTTTCCAATATCAGCAATAAAATATTTGTATTGCTTTATGTTGGCCTTTTTAAACCGCTGGTGCAAATTCATTACAATGCTTATACGAATATCTGATACGGTGAGGTCAATTTTCTGTTTCAAAATATCTACCAATAAAATTGATTTGCCTCCGCTGGCTGCACAACAATCCCACACAGACAATCCCGAATTTTGTGCAGCATCCTCAAAAAAATCAGTTTCATTTAGGCTTAGGTACTTTAGCACCCGTTGCGAATTGTAGTCCTGTACTACCACTTCCTTATCAATAATAAAAAAATCTTCCGCATTGGTTGCAGTCGGCAACTGTATGCAGTCCTCTCCTAACAAC
>JBGSIG010000139.1:0-3186 GCA_041742655.1 Ferruginibacter sp.
CATTCCGAATTAAGATAGTGAAACATTTAAATAATAGCTAGTTCAAAATTTATATATAGCTGGTTTAACCTTTCCGCAACTTTCTAATAAAATGTTTCAACAACAAATCGTGCTATATTTTTTCAGGAAAATGAAAGATATTTGTAGGAACGAAAAGATAAAATTTCATTTGACTGACCAAAATAAATTGCCGCTACAACTTTGCCTGATAGAAAAGAAATATTTTTTATTTAAAAAACCGTAGCCTAAAAAATACTGCAGCACGCAAATTAAACTTGCAGAAATTAATGCATTTTACAAATACACGCCCACATATTCTATTGAATTTCCGAATATTTTTAGTACCCATTTCTTAACTCAAGTATTTTACTTTTTACTATAAAATAATGTTATGAAACATCTTTTTTCTTTAGTCTTTATGTTATTTATAATAACAAGTGTATCCGCACAAGTAGCTTCGAATGCTGACATTGTACTGCAATTGAATGGTGATGAATTAACTGGTAAAGTGACAGAAATTGGCGACTCAACAATTAAATTTACTCACCAGGGTGAAACACTTGTTTACTCAATAAAAAAAAGAGATATTTTAAAAATTACCTATGCCAGTGGCAGAATAGAATTCTTTAATAAATCTCCGATGCAGGCAACTGAAACCGCTGCAGCCAATTCTACCAACGGAAATACATTAAGCCCCGCAGGTAATTTATCAGATCATTACAATAAGGTTGCCGTTTTGCCTTTTAATTACTTAATTGATAAGCGGGATGCCGGCGAGGAGATGACATACAAGGTGCAAAACGAAGTATTTAGCTTTCTTGGCAAGCATACAGGTAGTCTCCAACTTCAAGACCCTAATACAACCAATGCTTTATTAATAAAGGCCGGAGTAGCAAATAGCAATATAAGAGGGTTTACCATGGGAGAAATATGTAATATTCTTGGGGTTGAATACGTTTTACAAGGAACGATTACGCTTGACAAAACAACAGCCAGCAGTATACTCAGCTCCACCGGTAGTTACAAAGACAAGTCGGGCCAATATGATAAAAACGGAAATCAAATTGGCTCCGTTTTTAGTGGCAATAGTAGTTCTACATCTGTGGCCACCGTTGTGCAAAACTACAAAACCAGTGTTACTATGAATTTATTTAACGATAAGGGACAAAGTACATTTAGCCAAAACCATGATGCATTCTGGAACACAGAAGATGCCTATAAAATCACACTGCAATACCTCTTGAAAAAAACACCCATTTATCAAAAATAATATTAGTCGAAAAGAAAGGCCGACTTTTACCTGAGATAACGTCGCCAGTTAAATACTATTCGTAGCCCGGCCTGCCATACATATTTTAATGATGGAATGGGTTCCCCTAGAAGAGATTTTATTGGATGCGGAACATCAAAACCTGCATTCAACTCAATGGTCAAACTTGAACTTTGATCAAGTGAAAAGGAACGGAAAGGCCGGTATTCTATTATGGGAAAACTAAATTGGGTTGATCTGTATTGTATTAATGTCGTGGTTGAATCAGTGGTGGGAATAATCAGGTCATCTTTAGATCTGGATAAACCGTAGAAAGAAATCCCAACTTCCCGCCCTAATACAACCGCAAACCGTCCAACACTGGTATTGATGCCCTTTTGCCATGAAAGCAGCCCGCCATTGGCAGCAATCACGCCCATTTTGGTTAAGGTTTTTGGCGAAGTGAATAGAAGTAACGGCGCCGCTACTAAAAGGTCGCCGGGTATTAAATAAAATGGTGCCCTTAGGCGCAGGGTATATGCAGTTCGGCCGGGTATTGCAGAAGCAATTGAACCGGGCGTTGGCCCGGTATGATCATTATTAAGAAACTGGTTTGAAGATGGCGCATCCAACTTCCACCCTACTTGTACATAGATGAGTCCATCCGCTGACTGGTTCAACAGACCATCTAACCCCACACCAAACCTAATATTTGCATCCACTCCACCTACGAAACCATTTTGGGTCTGCAGTTGCCCAAAGCCCCCATTCACTATTGAACTATTTATAGCAGAGCTGAATCCAATAAATTTTCCTAATTCTGAACGAAACCTTGGTAGTTCCCCATAACCAGTCGCCAACCCTGGCACGGGGGTTTGCACCAATATTTCGTCAACAAATTTAAAATTACCTTTAAGTGCAGGCAACATATTTTCAATTGAAGGCATTACAACGTTTTTACAAACATTGAAACTATCAGGAAGATTAACCAACGCTTCGGCACTTCCTTGATAGTCAAACAGCATTTCTCCGGCAGCAGCATTCAGCAATTGTTCCAGGCTTAAACGAATAGTGGCTGCGGCAAATTCCGCATCTTCCGGACGCATATAAGCGTCCCCCATCACAATCTTCCTTTTACCATCCCAGGTAGTAATGGCAAGGCCTTTTTCATTATAATAATCATGCGTTCCTTTTCTTACCGAAGCACTGCCCCTTGTACCTGCAATATGGCCCGCCGCAAATGCATCTTCTAAAAAATGTAATGAAAAAGCTTCGTCCGCCAAAGCAGAAAGAATTAATGCAGATTTCTCCTGCGCTGTTAAATTTTCTTTTGCATAACGTTCTGCCTTTATCATTGCGCTAATGTGAAACCAGGCATATGCACCCAGTGCATTTAATGCAGCGCCTTCTAAAAGACAAGCCCTTAAATATTTAGCTGCACTTGTATTTATATCAGGCAATGCCAACAAAAAATGGACATTATTCGATCCGGCCCTTGTGGCATATTCAGGGTCAGCTTTTTGAAAATCGATGTCGGAAGAACGAAGTACATTAATATGCTGAACCGAACTTTTCGAATTTTCAATTCCCTCTTTTAACTGAGCCGCAACATCGGCAACATTTAATATCCAATCTGTTTGCAATACATTGTACAACATATTTTCCGGCGAGCAACTATGGTCGCCTGAAATAGCAAACCATGTAGCATAGTCCAGTTGAGTTGGCTTTCTGCCTTGTGTGGCGTCTATTACATTTGCTGTAAGCCTTTTTTCATAACCCTTTCTCGCTTCTGCCCAAAGTTTATCGAGTAATACCCGGTCTGCAGGGCTAAGATTTTGAATGGCCAGCAGGGCAATTTGACGGTGTTCGGGAAAAACCCATGCATTGGTAGTATTTGCCAGTAAAATAAAAACAAGAAGCAACAATTTTTTGTGCAG
>JBGSIG010000140.1:0-15075 GCA_041742655.1 Ferruginibacter sp.
CCTGCTATTACCTGCAGCAACGTGGATTTGCCTGAGCCGTTAGATCCTGTGATTGCATATTTTTTATTAAGCAGAAAAGTTTGGTTAAAATGCCTGAATATCCATTCCCGGTTAAATCTTTTGCCAACATTGTCTAAGGTTATTTGCATGGTTTCAAAACTAGGCCCTCTTTCTAATTATTTGAAAGATAAGATTTAGCTACAATTTATTAAGACGATAATTTACTCGTCATCCAGGCTTCCTTTTATAAAGCGTTTGATAATTCCTCTTCCACTTTCCCTGATAAAAGTTACAATTTCATCTCTTTCATCTGTGGCAGGCAATTCTTCCTCGATAAAATTAAGCGCCTGCGTTATGTTCATAGACCTATTATAGATGATGCGGTAAATATCGAGAATCTTGTTAATGCGGTCTATAGAAAACCCTTTTCGCTTTAAACCTACTGAATTAACCCCCGCATAACTTAAGGGAGTGCGGCCCGCTTTAATGTAGGGAGGCACATCTTTACCCACCAATGAGCCGCCACTAATAAATGCATGCTGGCCTATTTGTACAAATTGGTGAATGGCACACATGCCGCCAAGTATTGAATTATCCCCCATTGTTACATGTCCTGCCATTTGGGTGTTGTTGCTCATGATACAATTATTACCCACTATGCAATCATGCGCAATGTGGCTATAAGCCATTATAAGGCAATTGTTGCCCACCTTGGTTGTCCACCTATCTTTACTACCCCGGTTAACTGTGACAAATTCACGAATGGTAGTATTATCGCCAATTTCTACGGTGGTCATTTCCCCTTCAAATTTAAGATCCTGGGGAATAGCTGCAATAACGGCACCTGGAAAGATGCGGCAATTCTTCCCTATTCTCGCCCCTTCCATGATTGTTACATTACTTCCTATCCATGTGCCTTCGCCAATTTCCACATTAGGATGAATTACACTGAACGGATCGATCTTTACATTGGTAGCCAATTTTGCGTTGGGGTGTATGTATGTATGCGGATGAATCATAACTTTTTTTATTTGTTAATTACCTAACTGCGTTTTACCAACTGCGCTGTAAAATCTCCTTCAGTACAAAGTTTGTTGCCAACAAATACACTGCCCCTCATGGTGCAAATGCCGCGGCGTATTGGCTCTATCAGTTCCATTTTTAAAATCATTGTATCGCCGGGCACCACTTTTTGTTTGAATTTACAATTGTCTATTTTTATAAAATAGGTGTCATATTCACCTTCGGGCATGGCGTTGATGCAGAGTATACCACCTGTTTGTGCCAAAGCCTCCACCTGCAAAACACCCGGCATTACAGGGTTTCCGGGAAAATGCCCCTGAAAGAAAAACTCATTGAAGGTTACATTTTTAATGCCTACTATTTGCTTATCTGTTAATTCAATCACCTTATCTACAAACAAAAAAGGATAGCGGTGAGGCAATGTGTTTTCTATGTCTTGTAATGAATAAACCGGCGCCTGCGTGCAATCATAAATTGGAATATCCTTGGTATGCTTATTTTTTTTTATGTATTTTTTTACAATTTTTGCAAACTCCACATTGCTGGCATGACCAGGCCTATTGGCGATTATATGACCTTTTATTGGGTAACCAATTAATGCAAGATCGCCCACTACATCTAACAATTTATGGCGTGCCGGTTCATTAGGAAAACGCAGTTCCAGGTTATTAAGATAACCTCCACTTTTTACTTCTATCTTATCTCTTCCAAATGCTTTAGCCAGGCGGCTCATCTCTTCTGGTGTAACTGGCTTATCTACCACTACTATTGCATTGTTAATATCACCGCCTTTGATGAGATTATTGTCAAGCAAAGCCTCCAATTCGTGTAAGAAGCAAAAAGTGCGGCAGGGTGCAATTTGCGATTTAAATTCCTGGATAGTCTTTAAGCCGGCGTGCTGCGTGCCCAAAACGGGAGAATTGAAATCTATTAAGGTGGTAATTTTATAATCAGTAGCCGGAAGCGCTGTAATTTCTACCCTTTTAACTTCATCGTAGTAAGAAAGATTGGTATCAATTGTATACCAAGCCTTTGCAGCCTGCTGCTCAGCGATACCAGCTTCGGTTATAATTTCAACAAAAGGTTGACTGCTGCCATCAATAATAGGTATTTCGGGACCGTTGATTTCAATCAGGCAATTATCTATTCCCATCCCTACAAGTGCGGCCAATATATGCTCAACAGTACTAACTTTAGCTGTGCCGCTTTCTAGCGTGGTACCCCTTGAAGTGTCGGTAACTAAATCGCAGTCTGCTTTTATAACAGGCATGCCCGGCAAATCGATGCGCTGAAACTGAAATCCAAAACCAGCGTTGGCGGGGTTAAGGGTCATATCCACATTTACACCTGTGTGTAATCCTGTACCCGAAATACTAACAGGCGCTGCAAGCGTATGTTGTTTATCGGGGTTAAAATTTGCATCCATAAATATTCTTTTGTTATTGCGGGCAAAGATATTTTATTTTTCGGCAACAGATTGGGGAGCATGTTTTGCCGTTAAGGCGTTAAGACGTTTTTTATACCGATGTGCCAGAATAAGTAATCCATTCTTCTTTCTATACCAAAGCATCGGCACAGGTCGGTACAATACATCTAAGATTTAAACGCAGTCAGTTGAACTACTTATTAAATCAAAATGGTATTATTTCTTTGATATCTCAACGTTTCTTGACGACTTAACAGCTATTTACTACTACTCCGCCGCAGGCGGTGCCTGCCTCCAGTAATATCTTACCCGTTTGATATCAGCAGTGCTTTTATTAGTCTTTCCAATTCCTGGATTCTCTTTTCCATATCTGGCAGGCTTCTTACCATTGCCTGGCTGCGCAGCGTTGCGGTATAATCGTACGCCGGCGAACCGGTTACAGCCGAATTAGGCTTTTTAATGGATTTACTTACCCCGCTTTGCGCATTTATTTTACTGCCATCTGCAATATGAAGATGCCCCACAATACCAACCTGCCCCCCGATCATAACATTTTTGCCAATTTTTGTACTGCCACTTATACCCGCCTGTGCGGCAATAACTGAATTATTTCCAACCTCTACATTGTGTGCAATTTGCAACAGGTTATCCAATTTAGCGCCGGTTTTAATTAAAGTGCTTCCGATGGTTGCCCGGTCAATGGTTGTATTAGATCCTATTTCCACATTATCTTCAATTACTACATTTCCAATCTGCGGTACTTTTCTAAATGATCCATCAGCCTGTGGAGCGTACCCAAAACCATCGCCGCCAATAACGGTTCCAGCGTGAATCACCACATTTTTTCCTACAACACAATCATGATAAATCTTTACTCCGGGATGAATAATTGAATTTTCGCCAATTATTACGTCATTGCCTATATAAACGGATGGGAAAATTTTAGCACCGTCGGCGATGATAGCATTTTCTCCAATGTAAGCGAAAGCGCCAATAAATACCTGTTCGCCAATTTTTGATGTGGCGTCGATGTAAGCTGGTTGTTGTATGCCGGAAAGTTGCTGGTTTTGAATTTGCTGATATTTATCCAGCAGGGTCGCAAAAGCAGTGTAGGCATCGGGCACCCGAAT
This sequence comes from Ferruginibacter sp., assembly GCA_041742655.1. Lineage (GTDB taxonomy): Bacteria > Bacteroidota > Bacteroidia > Chitinophagales > Chitinophagaceae > Ferruginibacter. Next base: position 3,580 of record JBGSIG010000140.1, read on the forward strand.
GACGGTAGCAGAAATGGAATGTTTTAATTCCTGCGCATCGCTAACAATAATGATGGAGGCCTTGGTGCAATATAAATATTCCTCGTATTTTGGATTGGCTAAAAATGCCAATTGACCTGGCGTGGCTTCTTCTATTTTGCCGAAAGAATCTACTGTTACGTCAGCGTTACCTTCAACTTTACCATTTACAATAATGGCTATCTGTGCAGCGGAAAATTGCATATTTTTTGGCTTTAAACTTTAATGCCGATTTTGCACATGTATCAGTTTTCCGAATAAAGGCGGAACGCTAAACTGCTGCTGCATCGGCAACACAATATTCAATCGGAATAATCTATAAATAAAAAAGGTATAACTGTTAACTTTTAGTATTGCAATGGAAAATGCTAAAAGCGGGGGTTATCTTAAATAACAAATGTAATATTTTTTAACCTTGCTCTTCATGTTTTGATTAATCAGGGCGTTATCAACCTCCGAAATATCCTTAACCGTTCCATCTTTAAACAAAATATGGATGTGCTCGTCTTCAAAATTGTATGTATTGCTATCGGCCTCTCCAGTAAATACCAACCAGTCTGCATCTTCGCCATCAATATCAAGTTGCTGCATAACCGTTGTCTTTTTTTCTGCTACCAGTTGGTCATCTACCGGATGGCCAAAATATTTTATTTTAAGCAGGCTGCGATTTACAATGCCCTTACAAAATAACGATAACACTTTGTCTTCGTGGGTACACCATTCCTTTATTGCCGACACTACATCGTAGTCATCCAGTTTACAAAACTCTTCTATGGAAATACTTTCCAAGGGATTATTAATGATTTTATTTAAAGGCGTATTTGTAAAGGCTTTAATGAATTTGGCCCGTTTAATAATGCGCACCAACATTTGCTCGGCGCATAGTACGGTTTTATGTAAATACACCTGCCAATACATTAACCGGCGGGCTACTAAAAATTTCTCAACCGAATAAATGCCTTTTTCCTCCACCATTAGTTCACCGTCGTGCACAATTAGCATTTTAATTATACGATCGTAGCCAATAACGCCCTCACTCACCCCACTAAAAAAACTATCTCTTGTTAAGTAATCCATCCTGTCTACATCCAGTTGTCCGCTTACAAGCTGGTGTAGAAATTTTTTATGATACAGATTGGTGAAAATATCGATCGCCATCTGAAGTTTTCCATTGAATTGCCTGTTCAACTCCTGCATCAGCAATAAAGAAATCGTTTCGTGATGCATGCCTTCTATCAAAACATTTTCCAGCGCATGGCTAAATGGACCATGCCCGATATCATGCAACAATATCGCCACTTTTGCAGCCTGCTCTTCCTCTTTGGTAATTTCGACCCCTTTATTTTTTAACTCGGCAATGGCACTACACATTAAATGGTAAGCGCCTAATGAGTGATGCAGACGGGTATGAACAGCGCCTGGGTACACCAGGTTTGCCATCGCCATTTGATTGATGCGCCGCAACCGCTGATAGTAAGGATGAGCGATAATATTAAATATAAGTTCATCATCGATGTTGATAAAACCATACACCGGATCGTTGATTATTTTTTTAAACTGCATCAATTGGTTTAATGGTTAATAGATTTTGTTAAAACTTAATTTAAAGGTTGTGCAAATCTACAAATCTGAAATTTGAAACATTATATTTGCTATCCATCTTATTTGTTAAATTAGCATCACTGCATATAGATCATTTATACATCACTTATTTTAACGTACAAAATAACTTACTTCCTTTAACAAGGCATATTTCATTTTTCGGACAATAATAAACACAACATAATTATGAGCGTAGCAAAAATACTTTGGGTAGACGACGAAATTGACAGCCTTACCTCGCAAATAATGTTCTTAGAAAATAAAGGCTACGCTGTAAATACAAAAGCCAATGGCTTTGACGCCATCGAATATGTAAAGGAAAACATTGTTGATGTAGTGCTGTTGGATGAAACGATGCCTGGCATAACAGGGTTGCAAACACTGCAGCAAATAAAGGAAATAAACAGTAATTTACCCGTGGTGCTGATTACTAAAAATGAGGCCGAAAATTTAATGGATGAAGCCATTGGAAGCCAGATAAGCGATTACTTGATAAAGCCCGTGAATCCAAACCAGGTGTGGCTGAGCTTAAAAAAATTAATAGACAATAAAAGACTGGTTGCTGAAAAAACCACCTCTGCCTACCAACAGGAATTTCGTAGTTTATTTATGGCTTTAAATGATAACCCTGATTACAATGGATGGATGGAAATTTATAAAAAACTGGTGTATTGGGAACTGGAAATAAAAAAAAGTGATAGCCCCGAAATGCAGGAAGTTTTTCACACTCAGAAAACGGAGGCCAATACCGAATTCTTTAAATTTATTTCAAGAAACTATGCATCGTGGATTAATCCTAAAAGCCACGACGCCCCCATCATGAGTCATAGTTTAATGAAGTTTAAAGTACTGCCTCATCTTGAAAAAGGAACACCGCTTTTTTTTGTGCTGATAGATAACCTGCGCTTTGATCAATGGAAAACCATTCAGCCAATTTTTGCAGATAGTTTTCGCATACACGAAGAAGAAACATTTTATTCTATACTGCCCACGGCAACTCAATACGCACGCAATGCTATTTTTGCGGGCATGTTGCCAATTGATATAGAAAAAAAATTTAGTGCCCAATGGAAAAATGATGACGAGGAGGGCGGAAAAAACATGTATGAAGAAGATTTTTTTAAGGCCCAGTTAAAGCGCCTCGGCAAAGCGGATATTAAATATTCGTACACAAAAATCACTAACAATCATGATGGTCAAAAACTGGTGGAGAACATCCACAATATGATGCAAAATGACATTAATATTATTGTGTACAATTTCATTGATATGTTAAGCCATGCCCGAACCGAAATGGAGGTATTAAAGGAACTAGCCAGTGATGAGACCAGTTACAGAAGTATCACAGCCAGTTGGTTTGAACATTCCCCGTTGCACCAGGCATTGAAGAAAATAGCTGATAAAAAAGTGACCGTTATTGTTGGCACCGATCATGGAACTGTAAGAGTAAAAACAGCGGCAAAAGTAATTGGCGACAAACAAACTACGGCAAACCTTCGTTATAAACACGGCCGTAATTTGAATTACGATGCAAAGGATGTATTGGTGTTCAGAGATCCGACAGAGGCCGGATTGCCCGTTCCTAATGTTAATTCTTCTTTCATTTTTGCTAAAGGCGACATTTTTCTTTGTTACCCCAATAATTACAATCACTTTGTTAATTATTATAGAAATACTTTTCAGCATGGCGGCGTAAGTTTGGAGGAGATGATAGTGCCCATCATTAGAATGACAAATAAATAATCCCGAAAACCGGGTTATTAGTTATAAACTTTTGTGGATAAGTTGAAAAGCTTTAACTAAAAGGCGATACTAAATTTGCCTTAACCAATATTGAAACCCTACGCCTTAATATTTATAGCCATGAAGTACACGCAGCATACATTAGATAAAATAGAGAAAATAATAGAGGAATGTGGTTATGTTATTCGCTACGAAAGAGGCAATTTTCAAAGCGGGTATTGTATTTTGCAAGCCAAAAAAGTAGTGGTACTAAATAAATTTTTTCAAACAGAAGGAAAAATAAATACGCTGATAGATTTGCTGCCACAGCTTGAAATAAACTTTGATTTGTTGACACACGAAAGCCAAAAGTTATACGATGAAATTATGACTGTTGGAAATGACAAATAAAATGCGATAGTGATATTCTGCATTTTATACTCCATAAATGAAATACTTCAAGAAATTTATCCTTCTAATTTTATTCGCAACTTCATCTGTTCATTCATTTTCTCAGTCGTTGGACAACTTTAATGATGTCTTAAACGAAAAAAAGTTGGCAAGGCTGTTACCAAAAAAGTGGGAAAAGATATTTCTCAACGAACGTATTTAGGAGTTATTACAGATGAAGGAGGGCAAGCTAAGTTTTATGTAGTAAAAGAATTTTTAAGAACTCAAGCAGCTATTGTTTTTCATGGGCAGAGCAGAATTTTATTTTTTAACAACCAAAATAATTTGATCAAAGAAGTAACCCTTTCTTCAAATGATGGTTTACCATTTAAATTAAAAGCAAATTCGCTTTACTTCAGATATTCAGAAAATGGTAATAAAAAAATATTTATCCAGGGTGTTTCGATATTTCCAAAAATGATTTGTGTTAAACCAGAAGACTGCTTTATTCTATCAGATCCTTAATTATGGGATCTAACTTTGCTATAGCAGGGGTTTAGCCCGTATTTCTTCATCATTATTTGCGGTATTAACTCAATATGCGGTTTGACTTTCCGGGTTTTGAGAGCATCGAATGCCCCACTTCGGTAATGCACGCAAGTTATCCTCTTACACTTATTCCCTATTTTTGCTGCGTGAAATGCCCTCCCTTAAAAATAACATTTCTTGGTACCGGAACAAGCACAGGTGTTCCGATGATAGCCTGTGGCTGTGAAGTATGTACTTCCACTGACAAAAAAGACAAGCGCTTACGCAGCAGCATCCTGGTGCAAAGTGCCACCACTTCTTTTGCAGTGGATACAACTCCCGATTTTCGTTATCAAATGCTGCGGCTGCAAATGAAGCAACTTGATGCGTTATTGTTAACACATCCTCATAAAGATCATATTGCGGGCCTTGATGACGTAAAAGCGTTCTCCTATTTTTCCGGAAAGGCAATGGAAGTTTATGCAAACACTTTAACAGAAGAAGCAATCAAAAGAGAATTCGCCTACATTTTTTCTGACAAAAAATATCCAGGTATTCCGGAAGTGAATTTGAATACAATTACGCTGGAGCCTTTTTTAATTGGCGATATACCGGTAGTACCCATTATGGTATGGCATTTAAAAATGCCTGTTTTTGGTTTTAGGTTTGGAAAATTTACTTACATCACGGATGCCAATCACATTGATCAAAATGAAAAAGAAAAGATTACCGGCAGTGAAGCAATGGTTGTAAATGCATTGAGACGGCAGCCACACATTTCTCATTTTACAATTGAGGAAAGTATTGCGCTGGTAAAGGAATTAAAAATACCATCGTCCTATTTTACTCACATAAGTCACCAATTAGGCAAATACCAGGATGTAGAAAAAGAATTGCCGCCAGGTATGCACCTTGCATACGATGGCCTAGTGTTGACTTTCCAATAATTTTATTAATACCGATGTATAACACTTTCGGGTATTGTATTGCTGATATTGGAATGCTATTTTTATTCTCCTAAGCAGCAATCAACATGCGAAAAAGTTTTGCATCAGACTACCTCAGTTTTACAAAAAAAGAGCGAAGAGCCTCGGTTGTATTGCTTTCATTAATTATTATATTCACGGCTATTCCATTTTTGTTCCCTTTTTTTATTACCGAAAAACGGGTAGATGCAACTGCATTCAAAGAAGAAATAGCCACGCTTACCACTAAGCAGGTAGATAGTAACAAAAGATTTTCTTCCAGAAATAATGATGAAGATGATCAACCCTATCGGGAACCTTATGAAAAAAACTACTACGCTAAGAAAGACAAAGGCGAGCTTTTTTATTTTGACCCCAATACATTAGACGAAAAAGGCTGGCAGCGGCTCGGGGTACGTGATAAGACAATTGCAACTATAAAAAATTATGTTTCAAAAGGAGGTAAGTTTTATAAACCGGAAGACATAGGAAAAATTTGGGGCTTACCTATAGAAGACGCAAAACGTTTAATACCCTTTGTTCAAATTCAGCATAATTATGCAAATAATTATGCTGAAAAAAAATTGTATGAAAAGCCAAAATACGTTGCTTCCATTATAGATATTAATACAGCAGACACTACCGTGCTAATTGCATTGCCCGGCATTGGCAGTAAATTATCGCAACGCATAATAAGTTTCAGAGAAAAGCTGGGCGGGTTTTACAGCATCGAACAAATTGGAGAAACATACGGGCTGCCGGATTCTACCTTTCAAAAACTAAAACCAAGGTTTTCTATCAACAATCCTTCCCTGCACCAGATAAATATTAATACAGCTTCAATTGATGAAATGAAAATTCATCCATACCTGCGCTATGCAGTTGCCAACGCCATTGTGCAATACCGGATGCAACACGGCAGTTATGTTGCAGTAGATGATATTAAGAAAATCATGCTGGTTACAGATGATATTTTTAATAAAGCAGCCCCTTATTTAAAAGTTGATTAAGCTTTTTTACTAACACCCGTTAGTATTTTAAAAAGGATTAATTTGCGGTACAATCATTTTTAGTATATGAATTTTCAACAAGATGAACTGACCCAGCAGGTTGCACAAACAGCGAAAGATTTTGCCGATAAATTTATCAGGCCGCATGTAATGGAATGGGATGAAAGCCAGGAATTTCCTTTGCATATTTTCAAACAATTAGGCAAACTGGGTATGATGGGTGTGTTGGTACCTGAAGAGTATGGTGGTACCGGTTTTGGCTATTTTGAATACAATGTAATTGTGCAGGAAATTGCCCGTGTGTGTGGATCAATTGGCTTATCAGTGGCCGCTCACAACTCGCTTTGCACCGGGCATATTTTAGCATTTGGGAATGAGGAGCAAAAGAAAAAATATTTACCAAAATTGGCCAGTTGCGAATGGTTGGGCGCATGGGGATTAACAGAACCAAATACCGGTAGTGATGCAGGTAACATGAAAACCACAGCAATAAAAAAAGGTGACGATTGGATATTGAATGGCACCAAATGCTGGATAACCCATGGCAAAACGGGCGATGTAGCAGTAGTGATATGCCGCACTGGTGAACCACGTGCCAGGAACAATTCAACAGCGTTTATAGTTGACCGTGGTACAACAGGTTTTAATGCGGGCAAAAAGGAAAATAAATTGGGTATGCGTGCCAGCGAAACGGCAGAAATGATTTTTGATAATTGTGTAATACCTGATGCCAACAGGTTGGGGGAAGTGGGTGCCGGGTTTAAACAAGCGATGAAAGTATTGGATGGCGGCAGGATATCTATAGCTGCCCTTAGTGTTGGTATTGCAAAAGGCGCTTATGATGCAGCTGTAAAGTATGCTAAAGAACGATATCAATTTGACCAGGCAATTGCAGACTTCCAGGGCATTAGTTTTAAACTTGCTGACATAGCAACTGAAATTGCCGCCAGCGACTTACTCCTAAACCAGGCATGCTACCTTAAAATGAAAGGTTTACCTATGACCAAGGAAGCCGCAATGGCAAAATATTATGCAAGTGAAACCGCTGTAAAAGCAAGTACGGAGGCATTGCAGATATTTGGTGGCAACGGCTACAGTAAAGATTTTCCGGTAGAAAAATTTTACAGGGACAGTAAACTTTGTACCATCGGAGAGGGAACAAGTGAAATTCAAAAAATAGTGATTAGCAGGGAAGTGTTGCGGTGATAAACATTTATATAGTCTAGATAGGTTTAAAGTAAACCGATGCAAATAGGTGAAGTTTCACCGTCCAGCTCCGCTCTTGTGGGATACCCAGGTTGTGTCTTCGACTTTCTCGGTCATGCTTTTTGATGTCTATCTTTTTATAAAACGCAATAAATGTTAAAGCTCCTATTATTGGGAAAATAATTATTGCAAGCAACCAGATAACCTTTTTGCTTGGTTCAATAAATTTATCATTTGCAATTTTCACGATTGCGATAATACAAAGTATCAAGATCGTTAAAGACAAAAGAGTCCAAAAAAGTAATCCTACGCTTGGTGAATGAAGTTCCATTTGTGGTAATTAATTTAAAAGATAGAATAAGGGTACAACTAATCGTTTAGCGATGCAAAAAATAATATGGAATCACTACCTAAAAGTTAGAACCAGCTCTTCGTCTTTTTGGTAGTCCTACCCCCCATCCCCAATGCCCCTAATAAAGATCGAACAATTGTATTACCGGCAGTTCGTGCCATACTTTTTACGACAGAATTATTTACCACCTTTTCAAAAGCAGACTCCTCTTGCTTTCCAGATTTTTTACCAGTGGTTGTTTGTGTTTTCTCAGCAGCTTCCTGCAACTTGGCCGTTAAAATTTCATAGGCACTTTGGCTGTCAATTACCTGGTTGTATTTAGCAGCCAATTTCGATTTGTTTACCGTATTGTCAATTTCGGCTTCGGTCAATATATCCATCCTGCTTCTTGGCGAGCATAGCATTACCTGAGCTAGCGGAGTAGGAATGCCCTTTTCATTCAAAACTGTAATCAGCGCCTCCCCAATGCCCAACTGGGTAATAAGGTCGTCTGTTTTATAAAATTCTGTTTCCGGATAATTCTCGGCTGTTTGCTTTATTACTTTTCTATCAGCAGCTGTAAAGGCCCGTAAAGCATGCTGCACCTTTAGCCCTAATTGTGCTAATACACTGGCAGGCACATCCATCGGGTTTTGTGTACAAAAGAAAATGCCAATTCCTTTAGATCGTATCAACTTAACGATGGTTTCAATTTGTTGTAATAATGCATTGCTGGCCTCCTGGAAAATAAGATGGGCTTCATCAATAAACATTACCAGCTTCGGCTTTTCCAAATCACCTTCTTCGGGGCAGGTGGCATATAATTCTGCGAGCATTTGCAGCATAAATGTTGAAAATAATTTTGGCCTGTCTTGTAAATCAGTAACTCTTAAAACATTTATTATACCCCGGCCTTTATCGTCTATCCGCATAAGGTCATCTACTTCAAAACTCTTCTCACCAAAAAAAACCTCCGCACCCTGCTGTTGAAGTTCAATCACCTTACGCAAAATGGTTCCGGTACTTGTAGTAGAAATTTTTCCATAGATTTTTTCTATTTCGCTCTTGCCCTCATCGCCGATGTATTGCAGTACTTTAATAAAATCTTTAAGATCCAGCAACGGCAATTTCGAATCATCGCAATATTTAAAAATCATAGCTACAACGCCACCCTGTGTATCATTTAAGCCTAAAATTTTGGAGAGTAAAACCGGGCCAAATTCGCTCACAGTAGCTTTTAGCCGCACCCCTTTTTGATCACTCAAAGTCATTAATTCGGCGGTAAACTGCTCCGGCTGGTATTGCATATTTATTTTTTGGTACCGGTCGGTTATTTTGTCATTTGCCGATCCCAGCGCTGCAATGCCACTCAGGTCACCTTTAATATCCATTAGTAAAACAGGTACACTTGCATCGCTTAAAAACTCGCTGATCATTTGCAGGGTTTTGGTTTTGCCGGTTCCGGTAGCGCCGGCAATAAGCCCATGGCGGTTCATTGTCTTTAGAGGAAGATAAATGCCTGCGTCTGCCACTACTTCTCCATCCAACATTGCGGCACCAATTTTTACACTTTCGCCTTTAAAAGTATAACCGTCTTTTATCGCCTGTATAAATGCATCTTTATTCGCCATAAGTAAATTTTCAGGAAAGGTACAAAATGGCGTTGCATATACAGCGTATTTAGTTTAGCCGTTAAGGCGATAATGCCGATGTGATATAATAAGAGTCCAAACTTCTTTTCTTTCGGCATAATACCATCTAAAACTTAAACGTAGTCCATTGGACTCGTCTTAAATCAAGATGGTATTAGATGTTTTTTATTTCTTTGATACCTCAACGCCTTGACGGCTATTTATTATTTCTCAGCCACAAGCATTGCCACCGCCTACAAACGGCAAAACAAAGTGGCAATTAAAAAATAACTACCCCCTTTGCCGTTTATCAATTAATTAGAAACTGGCCAATACTCTGTCAATAACAGCTTATTTTTGGCATTAGTATAAAACAATATGAAATTGAATTAAGATTAATATGAAAAAAGCAACCCTCTATCTTTTATTGGTAATTACTACCATATCGGCGAACGCCCAAAAAGTAGCGTATACCGAATTCAAATTAAAAAATGGCTTACACGTTATTTTACACCAGGACAAAACAGCTCCGGTAGTAGCTACAACAGTAATGTATCATGTGGGTAGTAAAGATGACCCGCCCCACAGAACCGGCTTTGCCCATTTTTTTGAGCATTTACTTTTTGAGGGAAGTGATAACATGAAGCGTGGCGACTTTACAAAAGTTGTAAGCAGTGGAGGTGGACAGAATAACGCAAATACCACCCAGGACCGAACGTTTTATTACGAATTGTTTCCTTCAAACCAATTGGCAACCGGCATTTGGTTAGAAAGCGAACGCATGTTACATCCTGTAATAAATGAGGTAGGTGTAAAAACACAAAACGAGGTAGTTAAGGAAGAAAAAAGATTACGGATAGATAACTCTCCTTATGGCAATTTGGTGATTGATGTGATGAATAAATTATTTACCAATCATCCGTACCAGTATGCTCCAATCGGCAGCATGGCCGATTTAGATTCAGCCAGCTTGAATGAATTTAAGGCATTTTTTAAAAAATATTATACCCCTGCCAACTCAGTACTGGTTATTGCGGGCGATATTGATATTGAAAGAACGAAAGCCCTGGTAAAGCAATATTTTGAAGACATTCCGGCGGGCGAAGCTTTTGCAAAAACCACCATTAAGGAACACCCGATTACAAAAGAAATTATTGACACGGCCTACGATAGCAATATCCAGATCCCGGCAGTTGTGATAGCTTACAGGGTACCGGGCAAAAAAAGTAAAGAATCAACAATACTTGAAATGGCATCTGCCGTATTAAGCCAGGGCAACAGCAGCAGGATGGTTAAAAAAATGGTAGATGATAAGAAAAATTCTTTAGAGGTAGCCTCCATTAATTATTCATTGGAAGACTATGGTGCTTACCTGATTCTTGCGCTGCCCAATAACGACACACCATTGGATACCTTATTGAAAGATATGGATGAGGAAGTAGAAAAATTGCAAAACACATTGATTACAGAAGCCGAATTTACCAAATTGCAAAACCAGTTTGAGAATGATTTTATAGGGAAAAATACTACCATGTTGGGAGTGGCTGAAAACCTTGCCAATGGCTATACTTTTTATGATAACCCAAACTATATAAATACAGAGTTAGATGAAATAAGAAAGATAACCCGCCAGGATATTCAGGAGGTAGCAAAAAAATACCTGAACAAAAACCAACGGTTGGTTTTGTATTATTTACCTAAAAAATAGTGCAAACCAATTCAGTCATTCTTTTAACAAAATGCTATATCTCAAAAAAAATAATTAAATGAAAAAAGTAATCATAATTGCGTTAAGCATAGTTTTTATACAACAGGGTTTTGCGCAAACAAAAGTTGACAGATCAAAAAGGCCAGCCCCCGGCCCGGCCCCTGTTATTTCTATAAAAGATCCTGTAGTATTTTCATTGCCAAATGGGATGACGGTATTGGTGGTAGAAAATCATAAATTTCCAAAAGTGAATGCATCCTTATCAATTGATGCAGGCCCGATATACGAGGGTAAAAAAGCTGGCCTGATGGATTTAATGGGCCAGATGTTAGGCGAAGGAACTACTACAATGACGAAGGAACAATACGATGAGGCAATTGATATG
>JBGSIG010000141.1:0-7617 GCA_041742655.1 Ferruginibacter sp.
AAATTAGTAACATTTCTTTTAAAATATATTACAATGAAAAATACATCTTCTATTATTGCTCGTGGCGTGGGTATTTCAATTGCGGGTTTAGTGATGCTGCTGCTCGCTTCCTGTTCCACCTCCAAATATGACTTTACGCCTTCATCAATAGTGCCGTCTGCCGTAGGAACGGTAAAGGTAAAAATGGATAAGAATCACAATTATTCTGTTTACATCGATGTTACGCACCTGGCGCCGCCTGAAAATTTGTCTCCGTCGGAGAACGTTTATGTGGTGTGGATGGAGACAGAAGATTTACTTACAAAAAATATAGGGCAAATCACCAGTTCGCACGGGTTATTTTCAAAAACTAAAAAAGCTTCTTTAAGTACCGTCTCGTCCTTTAAGCCAACGAAAGTTTTCATTACTGCTGAACATGATGCTTCGGTAACTAGTCCCGATGGAGAAAAAGTGTTGGAGACTTCGAGTTTTTAATTTGGAGTTAGGTATAATAGTTCAAGATTTTTTTACTGTTTTAAAAACAATTATCCGTTCACCAACGGAGCAACCTTTGCTCCGATCAGCTCAATAGATTCCATGAGTTTTTCGTGAGATAAACCGGCATTGTCCATCTGAAAGGTAAATCTAAAAATACCGCCCAATGCTTCACTATGGCGAATGATTTTTTCTGCCACTTCTTCTGGGCCGCCAATGACCAATGCACCAAGCTTACCAGTCTGTGCATCAAAATGTGCCCTTGTAACGGGCGGCCAGCCGCGCTCTTTGCCGATACGTGTAAAGGTTTCAGCGTAGCCCGGATAATAATCTTCCACCGCTTCCTTTGTAGTTTTGCCCACATAACCCAGCGAGTGTAGGCCAACTTTTAATTTTTCCGGCGCATGCCCGGCTCTTTTGCCTGCTTCTTTGTACAAATCTATCAGCGGGCGAAAGCGATGTGTTTCGCCACCAATGACGGCCACCATCAAGGGCAACCCAAGGGTACCTGCACGTATAAAAGATTCGGGTGTACCACCAACGCCGATCCATATTGGCAATGGATCCTGCACAGGCCTTGGATAAACAGGCTGGTTCTTTAATGCCGGACGAAATTTACCCGACCAGGTTACAAATTCATTTTCACGAATATCAAGTAGCAACCCAAGTTTCTCAGAAAACAGCTCATCGTAATCATTAAGGTTTAAACCAAACAACGGAAACGAATCAATAAAAGAACCACGGCCCACCACCATTTCTGCACGCCCCTGCGAGATCAGATCAAGCGTAGCGAAATTTTGAAATACCCGTACCGGATCAGCTGCACTAAGCACGGTAACCGCACTGGTAAGGCGAATGCGTTTTGTACGGGCAGCCGCTGCCGCCAAAATAAGTGTGGGTGCAGCATCAAGAAATTCCCGGCGATGATGTTCGCCAATACCAAACACATCAAGGCCCGCACTGTCTGCATGTACTATCCTGTCGAGCAGGTGTGCCATTGCCTGTGCATTGTCACCAGGGCTGTTTGTATTATTGACAGGTTTTGCTGCAAAACTATCTACTCCTATTTCCATATTATTTTTTTCGAACGATGATGCAATTTAATATGCACGAATATACTGTACAAGACAGCAATACGCAATAACCGCTTTAAGCCATAACAGTATTACCGGTAAGCCTTCTGCTTAATTCAGGAAAGCGTATTGCTGCCGTGATCCATACAACACACTGAATAATGATAGGTATAAAAAGAGCCTGTTGATGTTCTAAATGCGTAACAATAACGCCACCTACATAAGCAACAAGCAACAATGTGCCTAATAAGCCGGTACGTGGAAAGATAAAAAGCAGGATGGAAAGAATTTCCAATACAGCAATTATTTTAAATGCAGTTGCGGAAATCCCCATAGCGCTTGCGCCTCTTACAACTTCTTCGCTACCTATTAATTTCATTGATGCGCTGGCGAAAAATACGAGTGCCAGTACGCCCGTAAGCACCCAACCGATAATGTGTTTTGTTTTTTGTGTCATAATTATTTTATTTAGAACACAAAGCTACGTACCTTCACTATCCAAAAGATACTACTATCCTTTTAGATACTGGTATCCTTTTGTATAGCACTAAAAAGTTTAACTATGACATCTCCCGAAATTGTTCATGGTGGCGAAGCCTGCCTCAAGAGCATAGCAGCAGTAAGGGACACGCTGTATGTATTGAGTGGCAAATGGAAATTACCTATCATTATTGCACTTAGCAGTGGCCCCAGCCGGTTTAAAGACCTGCAGCGTAACCTGCAGGATATTACGCCAAAAATTTTATCGAAAGAATTAAAAGAACTGGAACTGAATGAATTTGTTACAAGAACTGTTTATGCTACTTCTCCGGTTACGGTGGAATATGCCCTTACAAAATACAGTCAGTCGCTTAACAAGGTAATTGATGAAATGCGTGTTTGGGGGTTGCAACACCGAAAGCGCATGATGAACAACAGCAGGAAAGAAAAAAAGGCAAGCCTGGTGAATTAAAAAGAACTTACACAAAAAAACTTACAGTGATATTGCTATTTATATTTTTTCTAAATGTTCTTTTGTCAATTTGCTTTTAGTATCGCCTGTATTCAAAGTAGTTGCAGGTTCAAATAACATAATGGCCACTTCCTGCTCTGCCACCGGGCGGTGTTCCACATTTCTGGGAACCACTAAAAATTCATTCTCGTTAATCTCTACAGTTTTATCACGGAACTCCATTTTAAATTGCCCTTTCAACACAAAAAAAAATTCATCTTCCTGCTCATGTTTGTGCCATACAAATTCGCCCTGAAATTTCACCAGCTTAACATGTTGCCCATTTAATTCAGCCACAATCCGCGGATTAAAATAATCGCTGAACAGTGATAGTTTTTCATCAATATTTACTTTATCCATTGTTGTTATTTTAATTGTATTTCCACCTTATTGTTTTATCAGGCCATTACCGAAACCATTTGTAATGCCACCTTTCCTAATTCCCTATCGCCGGTAATTTCCACTTCGTCATAAGCTTGCCCTGGTGACATTCCTTTTGAAAACAATTTCCATGCAGTGCCTGGTTGCATTATTATTGTTGAAGTAATGGGTAAATTTTCAGCTTCTGTTAACTTCCAATTTTCTTCAGTTTTCATTACACTCCACCTGCCTCCAATTTCTGAAACAATATTTATTGTTATCACAGTGCCGGTATCAGCCGTTACGTTTCTATATGTATGTGGCAGGCCATACATGAATGTATCAATAAAAGGAAAAAACAATTCCCTGGTTAAAATTCCTGGTTTACCAATAGCATCTCTTATCTGTTGCTGGTGTATAAATTTTTCTGTGTATTCTCTTGCTATATGAAACCAATTTTCTGAAAACTCTTGCCCTGCCCATGCCACAGCATATATAGCTTCTTCAAAGGGATTTAATGTTTTTAAATGTGCTGCATACTCTTTACCTGTTATTTCCAAAAGGTCTGTCAATACCTGCGGACTGAGACGCTTAGCAGCATTTGTCCAGGTATGGTTTAAATTATCTAGAAATGAAACCAGGTCTGCATAAGAATTAATATTTTTTGCCTTCTCACTCAAATAACCATCTCTGGAAGAAGACAATGTTCTTAAATTTCCGTCAAGTAAATGAGCAGCAATATCTTTAACCGTCCACAGTTTGGCTATAGTGGGCGAATGCCATTCTGTATCGCTTAAAGATCGTAAGAGGTCTACAAGCATTTTATCCAGAATTGGAAAAAGGTGGGTTGTTTGTACTGGTATTTGTTTTATAGCTATCATAATATTGCTTGCTAAAATAAAACAATTTTATCGGCTGGTGCGTAGCTATTAACTACAGCAAAAGCATAGGCCTGCCCAATTAAACGAAAAAGATTGCGTAAAACTTTTCCCAATTTGAGATTTTTAGACCGTCTCTCCAAAAAATTAATATCACAATATTATGTGGCATTACAATTGAAATAACTGCAATAACCAAAAAATAAATTTTATGAAAATTATCGGAGCCGTATTAATTGTAGTTGGAGTTTTAATGTTCATTTTTAGAGAAGTGAATTTTACAACCGAAAAAAAGGTAGTGGATCTTGGGCCGGTAGAAATCAATAAACAAGAAAATAAAAAAGTTACCTGGCCTACTTATGCAGCCGGAATAGCTGTAATTGCCGGTATTGGACTGGTAGTTGCCGGTAAAAAGTCGAGCTAGGAAGATGGCCTGTACACACTGCCTGCAACTATTTGAAATTGCCGTATTCTGCTATATGGCATACAAGAATTTTATGGCCAGCAAAGCAACAATACTTAAAGTTGCAATTGCGATTACAAGTGAATGTTTTAAATAAAAAGAAAGAATTACCATAATCATAAGCGCCACTGCAGTTACGCATGCACTAACAAGAAAGGGTTCCATTTTTTCGTAGGTTAAGATTTCAGTAGCGTGATGATGCAGCCTGAATATTTCACCAATGCACCTGATCAATGCGAAAAACACGATTATGATTGCGCCCCTGGAAATTTTTATTTCCCTGCTGATTTCATTTTTCGTATTCATGGTAAATTAATTTGAGGGGATTAGAGTTTACCCCTTTTTAAAAGGTGTAAACCTTACGCCAATGAAATGAAAAAAGCACAAACGGTAAAACTCTTTTGCCATTGGTTCGGCAAAATTCATTTTTACTGTTTGTGCTTTCTATCGTGGTTTTTCTTTTGGATTAATATGTTGTCAGCTAATTAGTAACAAGCGCATTGGCTGTAATAAATGCTGGTATTTTTTCAAAATCATGATACTTGTCAAAAAAGTAATCAGCGCCGAGCGATTTACATTTCTCCTCTATTTGCCTGTCCATGCCATCTGCTAAAACAATAACAGTGGAATTTTCATCTGACGCCTTAAACTCTTTTAAAAGATCTATTGACATGCTACCCGGCAAAGTGCCATCCAGTAATACTACATTTGGCTTTACTTCTTTAAATAGAACTGATGCATCTCTATACGCAACAGCACCATAAACGGTTCTTATATTTTCTGTTTCTGAAAGTATATTCTGCCATCTTTCAATAATAAATACGGAACTATCAACAACAAGAACAACAATATTTCCCATTGATCTCTTCTTTAGACAAAGGACTGACATAATGAATTGTTAAAATTAGTAGATGCAGCCAGAGTTGTGTAGAATTTTTAATAGATATCTTGTAGTATTTATTCTACAAGATAATAAAAGATGAAAGGGGCGGATTTACAATTATATATCAGCAATTATATTGTGGGCAATGGCGTAACGGGTAAGGTCGGAATTAGTGGACACGTTCAGCTTTGTCATAATTCTGCTGCGATGGGTACTGATGGTAGTGAGCGCCAGCGAAAGCATGTCGGCAATTTGAGTGAGGGATTTACCAAATGCCAGCAGCTTAAAAATTTCAAACTCCCGGTTTGAAAGCAGTTCGTGGGGTTTTTTATCAGAATCGATGTGATTCAGCAATTTTTCAGCAATTTCTGGTGTTATATACTTTTTCCCTAAAAAAATCCGCTGCAGTGCATTGGCCAACTCATAAGGTGCAGCATTTTTGTTCATGTATCCAACCGCACCTGCTTTTAAAGCCCTTATTGCGTACAGTTCTTCCGGATAAATGCTAAGTATTAATACCGGCAACCCTGGTTTTACAAGCCTTATCTTTTCCAATGCCTCCAGCCCGCTAAGGCCGGGCATATCAAGGTCGGATATTACCAGATCCCAATGATGGTCCATCACTTCTTTTATAAGTGTTTCTCCATCACCCACTTCTTTAATCTCTACAAAGGGGTATTCATCTTTAAGAATTTGAATAAGCCCTAAGCGGATAATACTGTGATCGTCAGCTAAAAGTATTTTTTTCATTTTGTGTAATGAAGATGTTTTTAGTTGCTGTAGGGCAGTACCATTTCTATTTTTGTTCCATTGCCCGGAGCGGAAATCAATTCAAATTTTCCCTGCAACGAAATCACTCTTTCTTTCATTCCAAAAATACCAAATGATTTTTTGTTTTGCACCGATTCCGTATCAAAGCCTTTTCCATTATCTTTTATGGTTACAATAATTGTGTTGTCTGCAATACTCAATGAAGTAGCTACCGATGTGGCGCCAGCGTGCCTGGTTATGTTTGTAAAGGCCTCCTGGTATACTCTAAAAATGCAGGTTGCGATTTGTTCTGATGATTTTATTTCATCTTCCGAACACGTGAATTTAACGGGGATTCCTGTGTTTGCATAAAACTGGCTGCCTAACCATTCCATAGCTTCCAGCAAGCCGTGATCGTCCAAAATAACGGGCCTTAGTTCGCTTAGTATTCTTCTTATAGACTGGTTGCTTCCATCCAGTAACCCAATAATATTTTTCAGTTTGCTTTTAAGCAGCGTGGTGTCATCTGGCATTTTTTTGTCAATCCACACAACATCCATTTTTATGGCGGTTAACTGTTGCCCAAGTTCATCATGTATTTCACGGCCAATTCGTTTTCGTTCCTCTTCCCGTATGCTTTGAAGATGGGCTGTTAACTGTCGCAACTGTTCTGCTGTATTGTTAATTTCCTCCTGCGCCTTTTTATTTTTTGTGATGTTTCTGGTTACACACAATAGCGACATGATTTTTCCTTCAGCATCCCGCAATGGTACCGCATGTGTATCGAACCAGCGGTTGGAGCCTTTATACCCGGTAATTTCATATTCAATAACACCTGACTTTCCGCTAAACCCATTTTTGATAATTTTTTTGTACGCTTTTTTGTAGGGTTCATTGATGGTGTCCATTACCGATTTTCCTATTACCTGCTCCCTGCTATCGGCTTCCAGCATTTCAAGCCCGGCGGGGTTTATATCTTCCATTTCGCCTTTAATATTCAACAGTTTTATACACTCGGGCTCTGTTTGAACAATAGTGCGCAACCGGTTCTCGCTTTCAGCCAATGCCCTCTCCGCTTTTTTGCGCTCAGAGATATCCCTGATAAAAACCAATAGCCGCCCATCCTTCAATAACTTGGCATTAACCTCGACATTTAGCAAGACGTTATTTTTTGTCCGTATTACTCTCTCGGAAATAATTGATTTTTCTCTTTTCAATTCCTCTAACCGTAACGGGTTTTTTCTAAAATCATCGGTATCAATAAAATCGTACACCGTCAACTTCAATATTTCCTCCGGGGTGTAGTTTGATATCTTATAAAAGCTTGAATTTACCGTAACAAACTTACCAGCGGCATCGGCAATAAAAATTGCATCAGATGCTTGCTCTACCAAAGTGCGGTATTTTTCTTCACTGGTTTTTATCGCCTCCTCTGCTTTTTTACGTTCGGTAACATCTTCAGCATAGCCATACTCTATTTTGTTGCCTTCGTAATTGGTCACAATATTGGTTTTAGATGATATCCATCGTATTTCACCATCCGGCCGGCGTATTCTATAGGAAAAATTATTTACAAGCGTATTAACATTATTCAGGCATGCTTCAGATAAAGAAGGCCAGTCATCGGGATGAACTGCATTCATAAAATCTTTGGGGTTCTTTAGAATATCTTCACATTGCCTTCCCCAAATAGTTTCATAAGAAGGGCTGATATACACCATTTGATGTGTTTCCAGGTTGTTAAC
>JBGSIG010000142.1:0-2696 GCA_041742655.1 Ferruginibacter sp.
CAAAATTATCAAAATTTGTTATCGTGCTAATGTTCATTTCCCTGATCCGCTTCGGTATTTTTTCTTCCGTAGGGCTGGTATCATCAATAATAAATGGCCTAAAATATTTTTTTTCTGTATCGAACGCAATGGCAAAACTCCATTCCGTATCATACACATACCTGTTTCTATCTCCAATTGAATTCTTTGATATTAGTGCAATAAAATAATCACAATCTTTAATAGTTTTTATCAGAATTTCATCAAAATCCCCGCCAGTTTTAAGGCTGTCTTTATCATAAAAAACGCTAACACCATTTCTGTCGAATTCGTTTTTTAATTTTTCTGCTATGGAAGAATCGTCTCTGCTGTAACTTAAAAAAACAAATTTTCCAGGGGTAGATTGCGAAGCTGGTGGGGGTGCAATTACTCGTTTATTAATTTCATTAATAAATTCTATTGAATTTTCTATCCGTAAAACATTGTTGCCACCAATATTACCTCCAAAGGGAATAACCAGGGTTTTATTGTTTTCCAGGAAAAACCTGATATCATTATCCTTAAATATGGGATAACCAACTACATATTTATCGCGACTGCTATCAGTATATCTTTCATTTGCTATAATGCGAATAAAAAACCGCATAAACCAATCCGGAAAGCCACAGCCAATAAACAATAAACTTTTGCCCTCCAAAGTGTCAAACAAGGTTTTGGCTTTGTAAGATGAATCGTTTTTAATCATATATAGGCATTCCAGCGATTCCTCATCAGAGTCTACAAATTTGCCCCATTTAATATTGCCCATTAAGTTGAATATTTTTGGTAGTGCACGGTCAGGTTTTTCGTCAGGATTTGACTCAGCATCCTGAATAGAAAAATTTATGGACGCATTCACTTTTTTCCCTTCTGCCTCAAACGCCCGCTCAAGAAAATTGTCGATATTAACAGTTACAAAATTTTCAAAACCTTTTACCTGAAGTAATTTTCTGTAAGGATCAAGAACGATCTGTTCATCTGTTAGCCTTATCGTTTCGTTCCTAATCGCATTCTTGAGAGTATCTGGCTTTATATCTCTCGAGAGTAACTGTAATACAATGCTGTTGAAATTTACTGAATAACTAATAGGTTCGCCTCTTCCATAAATTTCCCACAATTTAATTGCCAGGTAATTGTAGAGATTTATGCGGATGTATTCTTCATCCACAGTGCCATATTTTATTATGCTGTCATAATATTTGCTTTGCGATAAACTGGCCTTAGCCAGCCTGATGGTTGATAAATCGTTACCTAGTATCGGCACAACGTTGTTTATACTTACATTATATTTAAATGACTCCCAATCGAATTCCATAAGAGTTATTTTAAATTTTTTTGAAAAAATTTATCTGGCCTTCCTGTTGTTATGGCATCTAAAAGCCTTTGACAGGCATTGCATTGGTAAATATATTATCGAGAGTGGATCGGGGGTATGCGGTAAGTAACCTGCATTGAAATGAAATATCAACTGAACAATAACTCTACTAAAAATCGATACAATTTACAAAATTATTTTTACATATCAGCTTATTTTCAACGCTGCGTAACAGGTACAATTTAACCACCGTATTTTATTGGGCATCGTTGCTGCTGTTGTAATTTGCGTCTAATTTTCTTATGTAGAGAAATTATATGATGGAGTAAAATAAAGTCAGGATATTCAAGCGAAAACTACCGGGAAAGAAAGATTGCTAAAAACCATACCTAAAACAATACACCACATATCTCATAAAATGTTTACGAATAAACAGGTTTACAATAATTTTGGGAACACGAAAAAGGCCAACATTAATGGCTGTTTCAATGGTTGAAACTGCTTCAGTTTTTTTATACCCATCATATAAAAACATTTTTGATGGGTGGTCCTGGATATTTGTAAAGGAAGAACCAAATTGCAAAAGCTTTTTATGTATCGCATGGCTGAATTTCTCATAAAAACTTTTCTTCATCAGGTCGCATAATAAAATATGTTTAGGAAATATTGTCGTCAGCGTTTTCAGTAATTCAGCCCTGGCTTCTGCACTTAAATACATCAATACCCCTTCAATTATGATGACTACATTTTCTTTTCCCTCACTGGCGCAGGACTCCGTCCTGCTGCCCTGTGTTACTGAAACATTGAAGTTCATTCTAAAATGATTAGGTCTAACAGTCCCTTTTCTTTAGTGAAATAGTCTATGGCGCTGCTATATTTCCAATACCAGGGCTCTGTTACAAATCCCGCTGTAACCGGATTCCAATGTAGATAATTTAATCGTTGGTTGTACATTAATTCAGAATCCAACAAAATAGGATGGTTTTCATGTTCCCAAAACTTGAATCTAAAATTTCTACTGCTCTTTTTGCCCTCTGCTTCAAATACATTCAACATGTTTTCCTTCCTGCTTTCTCTTGTATTTTTGATGATAGCATTAATCAATTTCATTGCAGTAAAGCTTTTTATATTTCTTAATACCTGGGCCGGATCATTCCGCGGCTTAAACGAACAAATCATGTGCAAATGATTTGTCATCAACACCCATGCATGCACCATTAAACCTTGATTGAATTGGCAAAAACGGATGCTATCCAATAATATATCCCGGTAAATATCTCTTGTAAAAACATCTACCCAGCCCACTAAAGTTGAAGTGGTAAAATAAATTCCCGAAGCGTCTCCAAACTTATATTTGGTGCTC
>JBGSIG010000143.1:0-13102 GCA_041742655.1 Ferruginibacter sp.
ACGAACCACACTTTGCGCATGATATATCATTTGGTCTAATGTGATAGGCAGGGTAGTGGTGTGACCTGCCATTACATTGCTGGCGCTATCACCCACTAATATGATATCGATTCCTGCGGCATCAAACAATTTTGCAAATGAAAAATCGTATGCAGTAATCATGGAGATTTTTTCTCCCGCCGCTTTCATTTTTTGAATGGTATTGGTGGTTACTTTTTTTAATTCCTTGTCTGCAGTCATTGTATGAGCGGGGATTTAGAAATGTTTAAATGCGTTTGGTTACCTTTTAGCGAAAGGGGAGTTGACTCTGCATTAGAATAAAACAAATCCATAAAGTAATCGCCGGTGTAAATGTAGATAATATTTATAAAAAAGAATGATTGAAGAGAAGCAGGTCTATAAATAACAAATTGCTGTTGTTTAGAACCGCTGGTTTTCGATGCAATATTTATTTTACTTCTTCCCACAGATGGCGTATCAATCCATCGGCCAAACCAATTTTTGGCACATAAATTTCTTCTGCGCCTGCCCATCGCATAGTGTTTATGTAAATCTGAATGGCGGGTACAATTACGTCGGCCCTGTCGGTTCTCATGCCGTATTGCCTGATTCTTTCCTCCAAAGAAAAACTGCTTAATTCTTTGTAATAATCACGCAGTAATTCCAGTGAAAGCGACTTACCGTCTTTTTTCTTACTCAGCGAAAAAACTTTATTGATGTTACCACCGCTTCCTATAGCTACCACCTGCTTTTGGCCCTTGGTTGCAATACGGATGGCCTCTTTCATGTCATCCCAGTTGCTATCTGTTACCATATTTTTAAGTAAGCGGATAGTTCCGATGTTGAAAGATTTTTTAAAAGTGAGAATGGCGTTGCTAAAGAAGGAAAGCTCCGTGCTGCCACCTCCAACGTCAATGTATAAATAGCTCTGGTCTTTGTCTAAGTTTTCCGCCACATGATTTTCGTAAACAAGGCCGGCTTCAAAATCTCCACTGATCACTTCAATCTCAATGTCAGTTTCCATTTTTACTTTACGTATTATATCGGAAGCATTTTTTGCATCTCTCATTGCACTGGTGGCACAAGCCTTTATATAGTCAACATCGTAGGCATTGCACAAATGCCTGTATGCCTTCATAGTTTGTAAAACCATTCCAATTTTTTGTTTCGAGATCAGTCCATATTCAAATACGTCAAAACCCAGTCGTAGCGGCACTCTTATTAAATTCAATTTATTAAATGCAACCACGCCCTTTTCATCTTTTAATACCTGCGTTATTAAAAGCCTTGCGGCATTGCTGCCGATATCGATTGCTGCTAATTTCAAGATGCTGTTGATTTAATACTTTATTGATTGCTGAGCTGCACAAATATACCATTGTAATCAAAAACCAAACTTATTACAATCTTTCCGAACATTTATGTGGATAATTTTCGGTGCAGGTAATTATAGGTATCCACCTGGCTACGAACTTTTTTGGTATTTCGTGGATTTATGTATTGATTGCTTAAAGCGTTTCCAAGTTTTCGTGCCTTTACATTGTCTGACAATTGTATCTCCAAGATGTCTTTCAATTCTGCCTGGATGTCTTTCTCAAAAATGGGGCAGCCCACTTCTATCCGGTGGTCTAAATTTCTTACCATCCAGTCTGCCGACGTAATGAAGACTTTTTCCTTGCCACCGTTGTGAAAAATCAATACCCTGGCGTGCTCGAGGTACTCGTCAACAATGCTAACAGCATGAACCGGTATTTTGAACTTTTTGTTTTCTGTGAGCATGCACATAATGCCCCGAATCACCATTTTTATTTCTACGCCAGCTTTAGCGGCTTCATATAATTTAGCAATGAGTAATTCATCACTGAGCGAATTCATCTTAATCGTTATAGCAGCCGCTTTTTTTGCCGAGGCCGTTTTAATTTCCCTGTCAATTAATTGTACCAGTTGCCTGCGCATATTTACCGGGCTTACCATTAATGTTTTGCACGCTTTTAATAAATGCAATCTGGTTTTGGGTTGTTCCAGGTAATTAAAAACTCTATTGATATCAGCCATAATAAACCTGTTTGAAGTAAGCAGGCAATGGTCTCCATATATGCTTGCGGTTCGCTCATTTAAATTGCAGGTGCCTACAAATCCGTAGTGAACAGTTCGTCCGTTGATTATTTTTTTTATCAGGCAAATTTTGGCATGTACTTTAAAATTGGGTACACCGATTAAAACTTTTACTCCGGCCTCTTCCAGCTCTTCTTTCCATTCAAGATTGGCTTCTTCGTCAAAGCGTGCTCTCAGTTCAATAACCGCCGTTACTTGTTTACCATTTCGTACCGCATTTGTCAGTGCATTGATAACTTTAGATCGGGGGGCAAGCCGATAGCAGGTGACTTTAATATTTTTTACATCAGGATCAATGGCAGCTTCACGGAGAAAATCTATCAGGCTGTCAAAAGAATGATACGGAAAAGTCAGCAACACATCTTTCTTTAGAATCACATCTGTGACGCTGTTGACACCTTTGAGCGCCTGGTGCAAAAATGGGTTTTTTCTTGTATTTTTTTGCCTGAATATAGACTCGGGGAAATTAATAAAATCTTTAAAGTTGTGGATTCTACCTCCGGGAAGTAAATTATCTTGTCCCGACAGGCCCAATCTTTTAACCAGGTAAGTGAGCAAAGACGCATCTATTTCTTTATCGAAAATAAAACGGACAGGTTTCCCACGCTTTCTGTTCCTTAATCCTTTTTCTAATTTTTGTGTGATGGATGTAGCCATATCGGTATCCAGATCAATTTCCGCATCCCGTGTTACCTTAATGATATGAGCAGAAAATGTGTCATACCCGAAATAGGAAAAGATATAGGGTAAACAAAAGCGGATAATATCTTCGAGTAAAATAATTTGCTGAATGTCGTCTTTTTTGGGCAGCAAAACGAACCTGCTCATTATCCTTGACGGAACAGAAACCAGTGCAAAGCGGTGAGGAATACTTCGGTCTTTCTTAGACATCCTGCAGGCAAGATAAATCGATTTGTCGCTTAGCGTAGGAAAAGCCTGTATACTTTCTATCATCAGGGGTACTATATTACCCCGAATTTCTTCATTGAAATATTCTGTAACAAACAACTGCTGCGCCCTGGATAACTGAGTTTCGTTGATTATAAATATTTTTTCTTTTTTGAGCTCTCTTAAAATCTCGTTCCATATTCTGTCAAATTCCTTTTGTTGTTCAATTACTATATCCTGAATTTCTTCTAATATCAAACCTGGCGAGGCTTCAAGGTGCATGTTGCCTTTTTCTCCAACCTCAATCATTCGCTTTAAAGTAGCTACCCGCACTCTGAAAAACTCGTCGAGGTTATTGGAAAAGATCCCGAGAAATTTTATTCTTTCACGCAAAGGAACCGTCTCATCTGCCGCCTCCTGAAGCACCCTGCTGTTGAAAGAAAGCCAGCTAATATCTCTGAATATTACTTTTTGTTTTAACAAAGCCAATCTTTTTTAAGTTTTAAATAAATAAATTCTGTGCAATCATAATAATAATAACGAACACTGAATATTAAGTTTACGTGAATTTTCCATCGTTTTACTACCACTACCACTGCCTAATCGGCAGTAGTGGAATTGTCCACGGCCGGTTGTGCATTCCTGTTTCTGAAATACAATAATCCCAAAAATAACAATCCAAAAAATAATACGATAAAAGTGCTTACGCCCCACATGAGCCAGCCGAAAGCTTCACCCGTGCTGCTATTGATATTATACAGCGTTAATACAAGGAAAATAGCAGTGGGAAAAGTGCCTATTCCACCGGGAGTAATCATATTTGCCAAAGCCGCAAGCGTTAATACAGCACATGCAGCATTAAAACCAAGGTGACTAACACCCGCCATGGCGTTAAAACCCACATACACCTGCAAAAGATACATACTCCAGATAAATACCGTATGAAACAAAAACTGCCATTTTTTTTGCAATATTAACACGCTGGTAATGCCCTCTCTTAAACCTCCTAAAAAGTTTTTTATCTTCAACACCATTTTACTGGAAGCGTAAAGCTTAAAAACAAAGCGAAACAAGACTACCACTGCGACAATGACTGCTAAAGTAACCAGAACTGTTATCCATATCGGTTGGCCTTGCCTGTCTTTGATTACTTTTGTGAGCGTTTCTTTTATGAAAGTGCCCACCAGTTTGTACTGAATAACAAAAGTAAAAAGGCCAAAAAGAAGGTAACAAACAAAATCGAAAATTCTTTCCGCTACGATAGTGCCAATTAATTTTTGAACAGGAATTTTTTCGTATTTACCCAGCAGCGTACACTTTAAAATTTCTCCCACACGGGGAAGAAAAGTATTTGCAAGATAGCCCACCATGGTTACACCAAATGTGTTAAAAACGGATGGTTTATAGCCCATAGGTTCAATCATTAGCCGCCATCGTAACGCCCGGCTGAGATGACTCAAAAGTGCAAAGAAAACGATGGGAATTACAACAAAGTAATCTGCGTTTGCGAGTGAAAGCTTAAATTCTTCGAATTCGTTTGCAGTCATTTTATTAAACTGCCACCATATTAAGAAAATGCCTGCCCCTAAAAAAATAAAATACTGAAGTGCTACCCCGATCCTTTTTTGCATAATATCTACAAATTACGCTGAATAAATAAATTTCCAGCGGTTAAACTAAGGTATGGATTTACAATAATTCATTTTTCGCTGCCGTATTAACTTCACGTAATCATGTTGTCAATCAACCTTACGTTGTTTAAAAATGCAGCAATTAAAATTATAATCAATTCTTTTCCATCCAAAAAATCGATTGGTTCAAGCGTATTGGCGTTGGCTATTTCCACGTAGTCAACTTTAAATCCGTTTGAATCTAAATATTTCGCCGCCTCTATTTTTAGCTCTTGTACGCTCGCCGTTTTAATATTGTGTTTTACAAATTTAAGTGCTGCCGATATTTTACTTGCCTGCTTTCTTTCGGTGCCGGTTAAACGCATATTTCGGCTGCTCATGGCTAAACCATCTTTTTCTCGTTGCGTTTTACAAATTACTATTTGTACTAACGGGAAATTTGCATCTGTCATTTTTCTTATGACCAGGCATTGCTGAAAATCTTTTTGCCCCAGGTATAATTTTTCAGGCAAAATAATTTCGAGCAACCTGTGCACCACCTGACATACTCCCTGGAAATGGCCTGGGCGGAATTTGGCCTCCAATATTGTGTCTAAAAAGCCCAATTCAAAATGACGATTATTTTTTAGCCCGCCGGGATAAATCTCATCAACACCAGGTAAAAACAAAACGTCGCAACCTGCTTTTTCTAAAAGATAAATATCATGCTCAATGGTAGCCGGGTATTTTTCAAAATCTTTGGGATCATTAAACTGCGTTGGGTTTACAAAAATGCTGCAAGCCACCTGGTCCGTTTCATCTTTAGCTCTCTTAATTAAACTTATATGGCCATTGTGAAGAGCACCCATCGTTGGTACAAAACCGGTAGTGATACCTTTTTTCTTGGTATCTAAAAAAAATAATATAATGTCTGAAGCCTTTTTTAATATGATCATAATTTTTTTATTGCCCGCCAAAACTAAGCTGAATATTGAGTTTAAGAAAATTATTGTAACTTTGCGTCCCTTGCAAAAAAGCATCCTGACTTAAACTAATCAAGCACAAATGTCAACAAAAAAAAGAATTTTATTTATTGCCAATGAAATGTCTCCATATGTAGAGCTTACTGAGTTTGCAGAGATCATTAATAAATTAGCAGTAAAGGCAAATGATAGTGGAATGGAAGTGAGGTGCATAATGCCGCGCTTTGGAATTATAAACGAAAGAAGGCATAGGTTGCATGAAGTAGTTAGGTTGTCTGGCATTAATGTATCAATTGACGGTGACGATTACCCTCTTGTTATTAAAGTAGCTTCACTGCCAAATGCCCGTCTTCAGGTGTATTTTTTGGA
The DNA here is from genome assembly GCA_041742655.1 of Ferruginibacter sp. Lineage (GTDB taxonomy): Bacteria > Bacteroidota > Bacteroidia > Chitinophagales > Chitinophagaceae > Ferruginibacter. Next base: position 5,966 of record JBGSIG010000143.1, read on the forward strand.
TAATGATGATTTTTTTAAACGCAAAACCGTTTTTACTGATGAAAATGATAAGTGGTATAACGATAATGGTTTGCGTGCAGCTTTATTCTGCAAAGGTGCACTGGAAACTGTAAGAAAATTTGGATGGCCGCCAGATATTATTCACTGTAGTGGATGGATGACAGGATTAATACCAATGTTTATAAAAGCGGCGTACAAAAAAGAGCCTGTGTTTAGTAATTGCAAAGTTATTTATACAATTGGACAAACTACTTTTAAAGAAAAGCTTGGTGCAGATTTTTTAAAACTGGCTGCCATTAATGACAACGTTACAAAAAAAGAGTTAGATTTTTTTAAAGACAATAACAATATTGCCATGTTTAGAGGCGGTGCCGCATTTGCAGATGCTGTTACTTTTGGCACTGACAAAGCAGATAAAAAACTGGTCGATGAATTTAGCAAAATAAAGGGTAAGAGAACTTTGCCGTTCAATACGGAAAGTGATTTAACAGACTATTTACAATTATATAACGACCTTGCGAAGTAATTATATGGTTTATGTCCTTTATTAATTAAACAATGTTTTTGTGCAAAAAAATTTCTTCCGTTTAGTTTTAGTCCTTCCTATATTTTCGTTATTTGTTTGGAGTTGCAATAAGATAGACACTACCTCAATAGGAGCTGACCTTTTACCTGCTTCTGATAATGTAGAAACCCTCGCAGATACCTTGACCGTATTTGGTACCCAAGGCGTTCTTTCGCCTGATTCAACAAGAATTGGTACAGGCGAGAACCAGGTGTTAGGCACTATTAATAACGACCCTATTTTTGGAACAACAAATGCTAATATTTACCTGCAATACAAGCCCACTTTCTTTCCTTATTTTTTTGGTAGTGCCGGGGATTCCATAGGCCAGTCATATGCCCCCGCAGGTACCGGATATGACTCAGTTGTACTTTGCCTTTCGTATAAAGGTTTTTACGGAGATTCTACCAAGCCTCAACATCTTCGCGTATACCAGATTGAGGACAACGAACCTAATTTTAAATTTGATACAATTTATACATCGTTGTATCAACCGTTTCTTAAACCGGTAAAACTACTTGGCGAGACAACTGTAACTCCCGCCGACCTAAAGAACCAGGTTACTTATAATTATGGAAAAGATTCTGCCAGTTTTCAGATTCGTATAAAATTAGATAATAGTTACCTCAATAAAATACTTGCTAACAACGATTCTAGCATGTCTGAAACTTTCCATTCAGATACACTGTTCAATATGGCTTTTAAAGGGCTTTCGGTAGAAGCTGATGGCGGTTCAGATGCAAAAGGTTTATTTTATATAAGTCTTACAGACGCAAATACCCGCCTTGAAGTGCATTATCGCGGTAAAAACAAGACTCCAATTGATACCACTTTTTCATCTTGGTTTGTCAATTCTACTTCTAGCTTTTCAGTAAGCAAGTCATCCTCAGCCAACTATATTAACCGCAATAGAGCGGGGTCGGAATATGAAATGTCGCATCCCGAGGAATTGTTTTTACAAACTACTCCGGGAACCTACGCCACTTTAAAAATCCCTGATCTAAGCGTATTCCAGAATAGCATCATTCACCGGGCAGAATTACAAGTTGTACAGGTTCCTCCAATGAGCCCCTATTTACCTGTACCGAGTAATTTATACTTAGATGCACAGGATACAGGATCGACTGCGAAATATATTCCCATACCTTACGATCTTAGTCCATATGCATTTTATGATCCTTATAATTCTCTGCAGGGTGCTTTTTTCCCAGGCAGCGGGATCGATTATTCGTATTATGGTGGAGGCCGACAGACAAAAACCGACCCTTTAACAGGCTTGCCGATTAACTTTTATACATTTAATATTTCAAGGTATGTGCAGAACATTATCACTAACCATAATCCTAATTATACCTTGAGGTTGTCGGCGCCATATAAATTATATTATTATGGTTATAGTATCAACTACACCAATAACCTGGCTTATGGTCAGGTAAAGGTTGGCAACGGTAACAATCCCAACTACAGAATGATACTTCGTATTGTATATTCAAAAATCTAAAATTTCTTACACCTACCATTCAAAGCCTCCTTATATTTTGGAGGCTTTGCTGTTTACTACCACAATCATATCTTTGCAACTCAAAAAATAAAACTCTATGCCGTATTTATTTACATCAGAATCCGTAAGTGAGGGACATCCTGATAAAGTAGCTGATCAAATCAGCGATGCTTTAATTGATAATTTTTTAGCGTTTGACCCAAACAGCAAAGTTGCCTGCGAAACATTGGTTACTACAGGACAGGTGGTATTGGCTGGGGAAGTTAAAAGCAAGGCCTATCTTGATGTACAGGAAATTGCACGGGGCGTTATTCGTAAAATTGGATATACCAAAAGCGAATATATGTTCGAGGCAAATTCGTGCGGTATTATATCTGCCATTCATGAGCAATCGGCAGATATTAACCAGGGGGTAGACAGGCAGAAGAAAGAAGAACAGGGTGCCGGCGACCAGGGAATGATGTTTGGTTATGCCACCAATGAAACAGCTAACTACATGCCGCTTGCTTTAGACCTTGCCCATTATATATTATTGGAGCTGGCTGCAATACGCAGAGAAAATAAAGAAATTAAATACTTGCGGCCAGATGCCAAAAGCCAGGTTACGCTGGAGTACGATGATAACAATCAACCTATACGAATAGATGCTATTGTTGTATCTACCCAGCATGATGATTTTGGAAAAGATGAAACCATGCTCGCAAAAATTAAGAAAGATATTATCAATATTGTTATTCCCAGGGTACGGGCCAAATTCCCTAAATACGATCATCTCTTTACCAATAAAATTAAATACCACATTAATCCTACCGGTAAGTTTGTAATTGGCGGTCCTCACGGAGATACTGGACTAACCGGCCGAAAAATAATTGTTGATACCTATGGTGGTAAAGGCGCTCACGGCGGTGGGGCATTTAGCGGAAAAGATCCAAGTAAGGTTGACAGAAGTGCCGCGTATGCTACCAGGCATATTGCCAAAAATTTAGTAGCTGCCGGCTTGTGTGATGAAGTGTTGGTACAAGTTAGTTATGCAATTGGTGTAGCACAACCAACAAGTATTAACGTGGTAACTTATGGCACCGCAAAAGTAAATTTAACCGATGGCGAAATAGCCAAAAAAATAATGGGTATGCAGTGCTTTGATATGCGCCCTTACTTTATTGAACAGCGCCTGAAATTGCGCAATCCTATGTACAGTGAAACAGCGGCGTATGGCCACATGGGGCGCAAAAATGAAGTAGTAGAAAAGATATTTACTTCTCCTTATGGAAAATCTGTTAAAAAGAAAATAGAATTATTTACCTGGGAAAAATTAGATGCTGTAAAAGAGGTAAAAAAAGTTTTTGGGTTGAAATAAAAAAACTACCCATTTTTAAGGCGGCTATCGAAAGGCCATAAGCATTTCAACGGCTTATGGTCTTTTTTATAAGCACCTGTCAAAGGGGATACTTTTATTCTGCATAAAATTTTACGGCAAAGAACAGGAGATACAAGAGTAAGCGCAGAGATAAACTGCTCTGCGTTAACTCTATTTACTTTTTTCTCTGCGGTGGTACAGAAATGGTTTTTGATGAATTAATAACAACTAATTTTGCAAGGTGAAAAATTTCAGACAACAACAACATCGCCCCAAAAAAAACACACTGGTAATTGGCCGTGCTGCTGTTTTGGAGGCTATGAAAACAGGTAAACAATTAGAAAGAATATATCTGCAAACCACAGTCCACGGTGCTGTAATTGACGAAATAAAACAACAAGCCGAAAAATACCTTGTACCCATCAATAAAGTTCCTGTAGAAAAATTAAATAGTTTCAACATCAGTAACCACGAAGGTTGTGTAGCATTAATCAGTAAAATTCAATACCAAAACCTGCAGGACGTTATTTCGTTTATTGTTGAACAAGGACAGTCACCGCTCTTTCTTATTTTAGACGGCATAACGGATATAAGGAATATTGGCGCTATTGCAAGAAGCGCCTTCTGCTTTGGCGTGAACGGCATTATTATTCCTGATAAGGGCGTAGGCGCATTAAACGAAGATGCTATTTTAACTTCTGCGGGCGCATTGGAAAAAATAGCCATTTGCAGAGTTAATAGTTTAATGAAAACAGTAGATGAATTACACCTGAATGGCATTAAAGTATTTGCAAGCGAAATGACGTCCACAAAAAAGGTGTTTGACCTGATACTAAATGAACCTTGTGCAATTGTGATGGGAGGAGAGGAGCATGGTGTTTACCAGCCACTATTAAAAATTTGTGACGAGCAATTTCAAATACCGATGCTTTCAGATTTTGATTCGCTAAACGTATCAGTTGCCACCGGTATTATTTTATATGAAGTGATGAAGCAAAGAACGATTTAGAGAATTGCCGCTTTGTTATGCTACTGTGTTTCGTAAAAAAATAGCGCTTATACAATATTTACTCAAAGTAAGAACCATCTTCTGTTTTAACAGACGAGGAAACATTGGATTCAATTTTTTTTATTTCATCTGTAGTAAAATACCGCCATTTGCCCACGGGTAAATTGGTCAATGTGATGTTCATTATTCGTACCCGTTTAAGCGTGGTTACATTATACCCCAACACCTGGCACATTCTTCTTATTTGCCGGTTTAAACCCTGTACCAGTATGATGCGAAAACGATTCTTACCCTCTTGTTTTACCACACATTTTTTTGTTGTTGTGTCCAGAATTTTTACCCCATTACTCATTTTATGAATGAACTCGCCGCTAATGGGTTTATCAACCGTTACCACATATTCTTTTTCGTGGTTGTTGCCTGCCCGTAAAATTTTATTCACAATATCGCCATCATTTGTCAAAAAGATCAAACCTTCAGAAGGCTTATCCAACCTGCCAACCGGGAATATCCTGCTCTTGTAATTGATAAATGATATAATATTGTCTTTGTCTTTTAAATCTGTAGTACAGGTAACACCCACAGGTTTATTAAAAACCATGTATACAATTTTATCTTTCTTCTTAATCGGTTCGCCGTCTATTTCAACTACGTCTCCCTGCTCAACCCGGTTGCCTTTTATGGCGATATTATCGTTAATAGTTACCCGGCCCTGTTCAATATATTTATCGGCGGCCCTTCTTGAGCAGAAGCCTGTTTCACTAATATATTTATTTAGACTTTTATCCATTTATTTGTATCAATTTATTGCACTAAAGGTAGGAAACGGAATTTTATTAAAAGGCGCACTGGTTTAATTCTCATGAATAATAACGAAATTGCAAATAACTACTACAAAGCACGATCAAGAATTTTATTTAGTAACAAAACATTTCGGTGACAGATGCGTTTTGTTTTCAACTAAGGCATTCTATTGCTCATGTTAGTAATAACTACCGAAAACCTAACCCAATTTTCGTATTATATCAAATTAATGAAAACACTATTTTTTTATTTCCTGCTTTTTCTTACGGTGGAAAATGTACATGCTCAAAAATTGCACTTAACTACATTTGAAGGTATCAGCAATTACCAGGGCGATTTGCAGGATGCCTTATTTACCTTTGGCCAATCTCATTTGGCGTTAGGTATTGGATTGTCGTATGAGCTAACCGACAAATTGTATGCTACCGCTGGTTTTAAATATGGCAAAATAAGTGGCACTGATAAAAAATCGAGTGTTAACCAAGCCCGAAATCTGAGTTTTTCAAGCCCACTATCAACATTTCAATTAGGCCTGGAATACGATTTCTTTAGTTTGTATGAGCACAAGTTTACACCTTATGTTTTGGGCGGAATATCTGTATACCACTTCAATCCTACTGCAATTGACACCTCAGGCATCAAGCAATTGCTTCAATCCTTGAGCACCGAAGGCCAGGGATTTTACAATGGCCGTACTCCCTATAAACTTACTCAACTGTCAATTCCAATTGGCGCAGGTGTTAAATATGCTGTGAATGAAAAGGTGAGGATAGGCCTGGAAATAACTTTCAACAAACTATTTAACGATTACCTCGATGATGTTAGCACTACTTATGTTGACCAGGCTTTATTACAAGCCAACAAAGGGTCTATAGCAGTAGGGCTTGCTTACAGGGGAAATGAAATAAACCCCACTGCATCCTATCCTCAAGGCGGCTCCCAAAGAGGAAATCCCAAAAGCGACGACTGGTTTTATTTTGGCGGACTAACGGTTAGTTTTAGCATTGGCGATAGATATATTGACTATGCTGGCAAAGATCAACTTGGTTGTCCCAAAAATATTTTCTAGCACGTTTTATTCCAGTGATTAAAAACCATTCTACGGGTTTAGTGTTTAACATTTACATTTACATTGAAACCGAATAAGAATGGCATATAAATCTTTAGAAGCATGTTTATTAGATCTGGAAAATAGCGGGCAATTGGTGCGAATATAGGAGGAAGTAGATCCTTAACTTGAGATGGCAGCAATTCACCTTAGAATGTACGAAAACGGCGGCCCGGCCTTATTGTTTGAAAATGTAAAAGGCAGTAAATTTAGAGCAGCTTCCAATATTTTTGGAACCTTGCAACGTAGTAAATTTATTTTTCGGGAAACACTCGCCGTAGTTCAGCAATTGATTGAATTTAAAAACAACCCGGTACTGGCATTCAAACATCCCTTCAAAAATTTTTCGGCCGGGCTTGCAGCTATTAAATCATTCCCTTTAAAAAATCCCGGCAATAAACCTGTACTGTTTCAACAAATACAAATTGAAGACATCCCGCCTGTTCATCATTGGCCAATGGATGGAGGTGCTTTTGTTACCTTGCCCCAGGTGTATACAGAAGATACTGACCAACCCGGAATAATGAATGCAAACCTTGGTATGTACCGCATTCAACTATCGGGCAACGAGTATGAATTAAATAAAGAAATCGGCCTTCATTATCAATTGCACCGGGGCATAGGTGTGCACCAAACCAAAGCCAATAACAAAGGGCTGCCTTTAAAAGTAAGTGTGTTTGCCGGTGGGCCGCCATCGCATAGCGTAGCAGCCGTAATGCCTTTACCGGAAGGTTTTAGTGAAATGACTTTTGCCGGTGTGTTAGGGGCAAGGCGATTTCGTTACTGCTATGTG
>JBGSIG010000144.1:0-3049 GCA_041742655.1 Ferruginibacter sp.
ATTGTAAACGAACAGCATTTATCTAAACACCTGACATCGAGGCTTGCTGTAGAAAAAATTTTGCGGGCGTCTACCAAAAATGTAACGGTATTGCGGGCAGGCATTATAGTAGGTTCGGGCAGTGCGTCTTTTGAAATTATAAGGGATATTGTAGAAAAATTACCCGTGATGATAACGCCCAAATGGTTGAATACTTTATGCCAGCCAATCGCCATCCGAAATGTGATAGAATTCTTAAGCGGGGTAATGCTCCAGGAAAATACATTTAATAAAGATTTTGATATTGGCGGCCCGGAAATATTGAGCTATAAAAATATGCTGTTGAAATTTGCCGAAGTAAGACAATTAAAAAGATGGATTTTTACCATACCGGTAATGACGCCCAAACTTTCTTCGTACTGGTTATATTTTGTTACTTCTACCTCTTACCCACTTGCTGTAAACCTGGTAAATAGCATGAAGGTAAATGTGGTATGTAGGCCCAACGATTTAGCTCAACAATTGAGTATTGAATTGTTACCCTATAAAAGTGCTGTACAACTTGCGTTTGAAAAAATTGAACAACACATGGTGCTTAGCAGTTGGAAGGATGCATTTAGCAGCAGCAACGCTCCACAACAAATGATGAATTATGTAAAAGTGCCTAAGTTTGGCTGTTTCAAAGATTTGAAATGGCGGGAAATAAGTGGCGAGGTAAATGGCGTAATGGCCAATATCTGGAGCATTGGCGGAGAACGGGGCTGGTACTACGGTAATGCTTTGTGGAAGGTAAGAGGTATGATGGATAAGTTTGCAGGCGGCGTTGGTTTAAGAAGAGGGCGTACAGATCCGTATCAAATTTATGCTGGAGATGCTCTTGATTTTTGGCGGGTACTTGTTGCAGACAAACAAAATATGCGGTTACTTTTATTTGCAGAAATGAAAATACCTGGCGAAGCATGGCTGGAATTTAAGATCATGAAAAAAGATAATATACAATTCCTGAGACAAACAGCCACTTTTAGACCAAGGGGTTTGTGGGGCAGGTTATACTGGTTTGCCGTATTGCCATTTCATTATTTTATTTTTAATGGAATGATCAATAATCTGATAAAGGTAAAACCTTTGGTGAATTCAGAAAAATGATAGATGGCCTTGGTTCAATTTAAAAAAGGAGCAAATCAACACTTGATTGATTTGCTCCTTTTGCAAGAATTTTTGCTTTCTTAAATTAATTAAGTAAGTACCACTTTTTGCATTACATCACCTCCACGGATATCATCGATGATATCAAGGCCTTCGGTAATTTTACCAAAGCAGGTATGCACGCCGTCAAGATGCTGAGTTCCACTCCGGTTATGACAAATGAAAAACTGCGATCCACCGGTATTTCTTCCGCGGTGCGCCATGGACATCACGCCGCGATCATGAATTTGTTTGGCACCAGTTAATTCACAATTAATAGTATAACCGGGGCCACCAGCACCAGTTCCATCGGGGCATCCTCCCTGTATCATAAAATTTGGTATTACCCGGTGAAAGGCCAATCCATCATAATAACCTTCCATGATTAGTTTTTTAAAATTTGCGACTGCAATGGGGGCATCGTCGTCGTATAATTCAAATTTTAAAACGCCTTTGGCAGTTTGTATTTCGCCTGTTGTCAATTTTACTTCGCTCATTGTTATTATTAAGTTTATTGTTCTGCGAAAGTAGTATTTACCCGTGAAATGGCAGCGCAAAAAGTATACAAGGGTTTATTTCAAAATTGTTGCGGCTACAAGTGTTGGTGGGTACACCAACCGCGGCTCAGCCTAGGCAGACATCCCTCTCCTTTTCAAAACACTTCTTTAACAACCATTTCTTTATTATTAAAGCTAATTGAATTGCCGGCAATTTTAGTAAGCAATGATTGTGCTAAAGGTGCAGTGGGCGATAACACATAAATAGTTTCATTTTCAAATAATATTTTACCGAGGCCTGCTGATATGAAAAATCTATGCTCGTTGCAGATGATAACACTACCTGTTGCGGCAGAACGATGTATTGAATTACTGTCTACTGCCAGTAACGCCCCAAGTTCATGTTGATTGGCTGCTAATTGACGGGCATGCATGTCTTTTTCCAGGTGGCTCATAGCTCTACCCGTTTCATATTTGTCGCCTGCGCTGCTTTTTTCTTCGCTATTGGCCGCATCCTGCGCATTTTGCATAGCCTGGAAAGCAGCATTGATGCGGTGTTGAATGATTTCAACACAATACTTATGCAGCTTTCTCTTAAAAGTGAGCTTTTGTTCAATCGTCATTTACAATAAAGGCTTTAACCTTGTAAATTTAGTAAGAGTTGCCTAACATATTTTTTCTTTTGGCAACACCTTTTTCAGAAAGAAAAAAATTGTGGTACAGAAAAAAAACCGAAAGAATTCTTTCGGTTTTTTTTCTAGTAAAGTTCAATAGTCTTAAGACTACATCGAGTATTTTATTTTTGGGGATCATTTTTATCTACAAATTGCGCCGTCGGAAGTTTATAAAAACTCAACAGACTGGCAATTTTACCATCTTTCAATTGCCAGGTATCACTGTACATCAAGGAGTCTCTGGAACCACCTTTATTTGTCCATTTGTTATAGGTAATTATCATCACCCAATCTTCATTGGTTTTTTTATCATGTAGCGAAACCGCTGATAAAATATCATTCGATGTTGAGTCATACATATTCCGGTTTTTAGTAAGCCGGTCATGTACCTGGTCTTTAGGAATCACAATTTCGTTCCTGTCTGTTGGTATACGCAATCGAACCGTATCCGCACAAATACTTGTTATTTTGGCAGCATCTTTATGATCCCAGGCATAATAAAAATCTACTACGGTTTTTATATTGTCATCACTGCCAATCACCCAATCGGTGTACTTAACCGGGTAAGCGTACACAGGCTGAACCTTTTCGGTAACGGCAGCAGCTGTAGTTTCGGTAGTTTCATCAGCAGCGGCTGTAGTTTCGGATTTTTTTTCGCTGCACGACGAAAAGATGCATACCCCGGCAAATAGGTAAATAATTTTTTTCATCATT
>JBGSIG010000145.1:0-2003 GCA_041742655.1 Ferruginibacter sp.
TTATCATCCTTGCGGAGTTTTTGCAAATCAACATAATCCTGCAGGTAACGGATCTCTTTCTCAACCGGTATTTTTTCGCCGTTCATCTCGTATAGCTGGTACCGCAACATATCGGAAAATTTGTGCAGCGCATCACGGGCGCCTGCGTTACTTTTCTCAATCAAAAAATAAACAGTGTTGATAGAATTAAAAAGAAAATGCGGGTTGATCTGCGACTTAAGGAAATTCAATTCTGCCTCTGCCTTTTCCTTTGCCATTTCTACCATGCGTTGTTGCATCTTCGTATAATCCATCATTAATTTAATGGCTGCTCCCGACAACACTAAAAAAAAATGTGGAATCATGTTATCATAAATTCTTGCTTTTACATTGCCGGAAAAATTCAACAATAACGGGTTATCTGTAATACGCCCAAGCAACTGCATTTTACCTACACTGCTCACAACAATCATTACAATAAACGCCAATGCAAACCAGCCGTATTTTCTTTTGTATAACAGTTTCGGTATTAGAAGATAGTTGGTAATATAAATCATCAGGGCAAGGTCAACTACTTTTATAAAGGTAACAGTAATCGCCATGCCGGGTTTACTGTAATCCTGGTAGCGCAAAAAATACCATAGCCCAAATACCATCAACCATAAAAACAGGTGATGCAGTTTGTATTTCATTAATAAGCCTAAGTGTTGCATTTTTCAAAATAAAAGTACAAATTTCAATTGGCATTGACGATTACACCACTTGCGTCATTTACTTTACCACCTGCATTTTTTCGTTTCATCAAGCCAGCATTTCCTTTGGTGTAAATGATTTTTATCCACCACATTGTTGTTACACATTTGTATCAGAAAAAAAATAAAAATGAAAATCTCCATCATCATCCAATTAATACTTAGCCTTGTCAGCTTTACTGCATGTTCTCAAAACACTGCAAAGGAGCAAAATAAAATAAAAAAGTCCGAACAGTTGGTAGGAGGCAAGTGCGAAGGATGCGAATCTATTTACGAACAGGCGCCATCATTTGATAAACTGGGCCCCGTGGACACATTGCCGGATTTTAATGAGCCTGGCCCCAGGATAGAGATCAGTGGAATAGTGTATGAACGTGATGAAAAAACACCCGCAAGGGGCGTGGTTATTTACATTTATCACACCGACCGATCGGGCCGCTACACAGCAAAGCAAAACCAGTCTGGTTGGGCTAAACGCCATGGTTACATCCGGGGCTGGGTTAAAACAGACAATAAAGGTTTTTATAAATTTTATACACTCCGGCCTGCGCATTATCCCAATAGTAACGCAGCGGAACACATTCATGTTACGGTAAAAGAACCCGACAAAAACGAATACTGGATAAGTGAATATTTGTTTGAAGATGATCCGTTGTTGACAGCAAAAGAAAAAAAATCGTATGAGTATCGCGGCGGCAATGGTATCATCAAATTATCACCCGGGGCAAACAGAATATCACATGGCACACGCCACATTACTTTGGGATTGAATGTGCCTGACTATCCTTATGCAGGTTTGCCAAAAACAAAATCGGGTTTAGCCGTTGGCGACAATTGCCCGGCTTTTGAGCCCTTGCATCTGTCCGGAATTGATAAAGGCAAACATGTATGTCCCATGTGCAAATATGGTTCCGGGCAGGGATTAATGGTTTGGTTCAATCATACCGGCCTCGACCAGTTAAAAGGATTTATCAGCCTGCTTGAACGCACTATGGAAGAACAAAGTGAGAAAAATTTGCGGGTATTTATGGTATATATGAATCCATTTTATGACATCAATGATGCAGAAGGACAAAAGATACTGCAGGAAAAAATTATTGCCTATTGCGAAGAACAGCATATTACACGGGTAGCGATGCTTTGGGTTCCCTCGCCAATTGATGAAGAAACTTGCGGTTTGTACCAAATTAATCCGCAGGCAAAGAATACCGTGTTTGTGTATAAAAAAAGAACGATCGTTGGCAAATGGGTCAACATAGAATATAATGACGG
>JBGSIG010000146.1:0-5159 GCA_041742655.1 Ferruginibacter sp.
GATATAAAAGCATATTGGGTAGAATGTGGAACAAAAAATTTCCCTTCACCTGAAGCTGATATAATGCCGTGTGCATTTAGCAAATGTACAATTACTGTATGCCATCCCGCTGGTACTGAATTATCTGATTGCCATTCAAACTTAAAAAAACCATCAGCCGCTGTTGTACTGGTTATCTGCTGATTTTCCCATTGCAACATCACCCGGGCCCCAGCTATTGGCTTTACAAAAAATAATTTAATAAGGTGGATAATATTGGGTATTGCGTTGTTAGTATATTTTTTTCGGATAGTTGGTTTGCCGGCCAATACATGCCCATACAAAATAAGATTATTTTTATGTCCGTAACCATGATATACCTTCACCGTTGCAGCTGTATCATTTGATATTCTTGTCATATTTACTTTGAACTTGTAATTTACTAATTACCCGTGGCTTCAATAATATTATATTTATTAAAATAATTATAGCGAAGTATTTTATTGTTAAACAAATGAAAGAATCGTCCCTGGTTTATGACTGAAAAAAGCGGAATAAAAATACTTTTTATAATTAACACCAGGTCGGGCAACAGCACTGTGGACTGGCCGCAGTTAATAACAGATTATTTTGCATCATCCAATCACACTATTGAATTGTTTCAACTCCCTCAACACTATAATGAGCAAACAATAATGAATAAAATAGTGCTGTGTAAACCTAAGTATGTTATTGCAGTTGGAGGCGATGGCACCGTTAAACTGGTTGCAGCATGTTTGGTACAAAAAAATATAGCTTTAGGGATATTGCCCGCAGGTTCTGCAAACGGGCTGGCAAAAGAACTGGGAATTAGTGTAGTTCCTGAGGAGGCATTGGCTGTTATTACAAAGGGGTTTTCAAAAAAAATACATGTTACCAATATTAATGACGAAATATGCATTCACCTTAGCGATATTGGTTTTAATGCCCTTGTGATGGAAATGTTTGAACTACAGGACAGTCGTGGAATGTGGGGATACCTGAAAGCTTCTATAAATGTATTGTGGAAAAATTCACAGATGAAAGTAGAAATGCTGATTGATGATAAAGCTATTAAAATTTCTGCAGCAATGATTGTAATTGCAAACGGCACAAAATATGGTACCGGAGCAGTTATAAACCCAGTTGGAAAACTGGATGACGATATGTTTGAGGTAATTGCTATTAAAAAAATCTCCCTTAGTGAAATATTTAAAATGACTTTTTCGCATGCTCCTTATGATTTGAATAAAACCCAGGTTTTTCAAACACATTCTTTATATATCCGGTCGGTAAAAAAAGTACATTTTCAGGTGGATGGTGAATATCGTGGCAAGGTGAATGAAGTTAAAGCAACCCTTATAAAAGATGCATTGCAAATAATAATCCCTTCTGCAGCTGAGTAGAGCAAAATGGGTTTTAAAGAATTAAATGAAAAAAAAATATCAATCTTTATTACAACAAATTTCATTGCAAACTTTAGCAGTAACTGTTCTTTTTATAAGTTCCCTGCTTGTGTTTACTTATATCGCTGATGAAAATGTGTTGGAAAATAATAATGTATTTGATAACAAAGTAATCGCTTATATGGCTGCCCATTCCACTCCGTTGCTCATCCGGGTTATGGAGATAATCACTTTTTTTGGCTCTATGCAATTTCTTTTACCTGTGTATATTTTGCTAATTATATATTTTTTATTGAAAAGCAATTATGTTTATGCAACAGATATTGCCATTATTGCTTCAACCAGCACAGGCGCAATGTATTTATTAAAACAGTTGTTTAAAAGGCACCGCCCTGGCTTGCCGCTGATAGAAAATGCAGTTGGCTATAGTTTTCCAAGTGGCCATTCCCTTTCTTCATTTATTTTTTGCACCATGCTTGCATACATTTTATGGATGTCGCCTGGTAAAAAAACCTGGAAATATGTAGCTACGTTTTTTCTATTGATATTTTCCATCGCCATTGGCCTTAGCCGTATAGTATTAAATGTTCACTATGCTACTGATGTAATTGCTGGGTTTTGTCTTGGAATAATTTGGGTATTGGTATCTTTTTGGTTAATGAATAAAATTCAAAGAAGAAATATCAGTTAGTAGTGAAATAGCTAAGGATAAATTATCCCAATTCCATTTTGTAAAGATTCATTAATTCAAAAAATTGGGTTAATCCTCTCTTCTAAAATCTCCCTCATTCATAACCCAGCCATACATCAGGATGTGTGAATAATACAACTTTTATTAATAATTGTGTAACATTTTTAAAACCTAAGCCGGTTAATTTTACTTTAGCCCTTTTAAGTCTGAACAATATATTTTATTTAGCGGTTAAATTATAAATAATAGATGAAAGTTGAATGAAGCTACTTCGCAACGACCAGGGGACTTACAAGTACCCTTGCATAAATAATTATAAACAAAAGTAACATGAAGTCTTTACGCAGCTTAATAATAACCACATCGAATAGTAAATTGGCTGATAGTACCAATAAAACAGGCGTGTGGCTGGAAGACCTTGCAGCACCCTATTTTATTTTAAAAGATGGCGGAGAGTTTATAACGATTGCATCACCTGCAGGTGGGAAAATTCCTGTTGACCCCAATAGCCAATCTGAATTAGCCATAACAAAAAATACAAAACGTTTTACTGAGGATTCACAGGCGATATATCATTTTGCACATTCGCTACCGCTGAATGAAATAAAGGAAGAAGATTTCGATGTAGTATTTCTTGTTGGCGGCTATGGTGCTATGTGGGATTTTGCAGATAATCAATATTTGAAAAATATTCTTGAAACATTTAATAGTAAAAATAAACCCATTGGCCTGGTAGGCCATGCTGCTGTGGCGTTGGTTTCATTAACGACAGCTTACGGAGTACCTTTGGTAAGAGGCAGACAACTTACCGCATTCAGTAATAGTGAGGAAGCTTCGATTGGATTAAATGAAAAGCCCCCATTTTTATTAGAAACAAAACTACGGTCACTTGGTGCAATATTTACTAAGGGCGAAGACTTTAAAAGTTATGTTGTGTTAGATGATAATATTATTACAGGGCAAAACCCTTCATCTGCAATAGATACAGCCAAACAAATATTGCTGTTGGCACAATCTAAAGAAAGGACTATTGAATTGGGCAATACATAAACAATAAATGCTACAGATTTTTATATTTCAAGGCTATTGATTAATTCCTGGTTCACCCAATATTACGCTTCCACAATCATTTTACCAGTATTTTCGCCTTTAAATAAACCAAGTAATGCAGCAGGTAGTTTTTCAAAACCATGCTCAATGGTTTCTGTAAATTTTAATTTGCCTTCTTTTACCCATTGTGCTAATTGCTGAATGCCCTCCGGAAACTGTTCTTTAAAATTACCCACTATAAAACCCTGCATCAATACACTCCTTGTTAACAACATGGGCTGTAACCTTGGCCCCATTGGTGTTTCACTACTGTTATATAAAGCTATTTGCCCACATAAAGGTATCCTTGCATGAAAGTTGATATTGCTGATAACAGCATCAGAAATTTCGCCACCTACATTGTCAAAATAAATATCAACACCTTTCGGGCAAGCTGTTGCAATGGCTTTCTTTATGTCTGGCGTTGTTTTGTAATTAATAGCTTCATCAAAGCCAAATTCGCCTTTTAATAATTTTATTTTTTCATCAGTGCCCGCAATGCCCACTACATGACATCCCTGTATTTTGGCTATTTGCCCCACTACCACACCAACTGCACCTGCAGCACCAGATACCACTACTGTTTCACCAGCTTTAGGTTTACCTATCTGCATCAATCCAAAATATGCAGTAAGCCCTGTCATGCCCAAGATGCCTAGATAATAACTTGCTGGTGCAATAGTGGTATCAATTTTCTTTACATCTTTTTCCGTCGCAATCATCTCATTTTGCCAGGGCAACATCCCAACAACTATATCACCAGGTTTAAAACTATCCGATTTGCTTTCTATTATTTTTGCTACCACACTTCCAGCTAAAGGTTTGTCTATTTCAAACGGTGGAACATACGATTTTGCATCGTTCATCCTACCACGCATGTAAGGATCAACAGAAAAATACATAGCTTGTAGTAATACGTCACCTTCTTTTATTTCCGGCAATTCAACACTGTAAGTTTTAAAATTATCCAGTGTGGGTAAGCCCTTTGGCCGTGAGGCCAGTACTATTTGTTTAGTTTTCATAATTTTTATAGTATAGTTAGTTTAGCGTCACTGGCCCAATAGAGAACAAAGTGTACAAATATCGATTCAAAATGCAATACCAGGATTCTGTCAAAAAAATATTACATCATCTTTTTACATTCCTTCGCACATTTTCTACAGCCATCTGCACATTCTTTACAATGTTCATTATCATGCTTGTCACATTCATCTGCACAAGCATCGCAAACTTCAGCACATAGTTTACAAATGTCCATTGATTTTGCGCTGCCCATACTCATTAGCTGTGCTGCTGCATAACATAATACTGCACTCTCCATATCCATCTGGATACATAGTGCCATCATTTTAATGTCTTTTTCCTGTAAGCAGGAACTTGCACAATGATTACAAAGTGCTGCACACTTAAGGCAGGCTTCAATACATTTCTTGTATTTGTGATAACCCATTTTGGTTGTATTAAAAGTGAAACAATAATTAAAATTGATAGTAAATAGCAGTTGCGTAAAGGTGGGTATTCCGGCACTCATAACTGTTACACAACTTTGTAAATAAATTGTATAATTCACACATTTTAAGTACTGTATTTATTGTAGTGTTATTGGGTATCCCTTTTAATATGAATTACACTCCATGCTTCCAGCAATTCAATTTGGAAGTGTATTTTGCTACCACTATCTAAATATTAAACAGGTTACTAAAAGTGTGAATTATACAACAAGTATCTATAATTATGTAATACTTTACTCAAACAAAAATACCATCTTCAATTACATGGCAATTGCAAATAATTCTTTCAAGGTTATACAACACATGAATACATGCTATCAATTAGATACAGAAAAGGTCTTAGAACATTTTAAAACATCTATATCAGGTTTAAAAGAAGGAGATATTTTATTGCTGGAAAAAGAGTTTGGAGAAAACGCTTTAACAGAAACCAGGCAAAAAAGTAAATGGCTAATACTACTGGCA
>JBGSIG010000147.1:0-4148 GCA_041742655.1 Ferruginibacter sp.
TATTTTCACGGTTCATTTTGTCAGCACCTGGTCTTTATTATTCGTAACTAAAAAATATATGTCAGTAGAAATAAAAATTAAAAGAGCTTCCGTTAATATTGTCATTGTTGCCCTATTATTCCTGCCTTACCTCTCTTCATTCTCCCAGCCTTTTCCTGTTTTCAAAGAGGCCGGCATCAACCCGGATATTTTAAAACAAACCTTTACCTATGCGGTTAAGGGGGCGGATACCCTGCAATTAGATGTGTATAGTAAGGTGAGCGAAGTGAATGGAAAAAAGCCCTGTATTATTTTTGTTTTTGGCGGCGGTTTTGTAATTGGAGAGCGTAACGACAGTATTTACAATACCTACTTTAATGCTGCGGTAGAACATGGCTATACGATGATTTCTATCTCTTATAGGTTGGGATTAAAAGGTGTTACAAACGTTTCCGTATTCAACAGTAAACCGCTAAAAAATGCTGTTGATATGGCCGTGGATGATTTGTATGATGCTACAAACTGGGTAATTGAAAACAGGCAAAAGTTGGGGATTGATACTGCAGCTATCATATTGTCGGGGAGCAGTGCCGGTGCCATCACCATACAGACCGCCGAATTTGAGAGATGCAACTTACTGCGGACTTCATCAAAATTACCCAATGGATTTAGCTATGCTAGCACCATTGCCTTTTCCGGTGCCATATTAAGTTACAGCGGCTGCCCCCGGTACAAAGAGGCGCCAGCACCCACTTTGATGTTTCACGGCACAGCAGACAAGATAGTGCCTTACAAAAGAATAAAGTTTTTTAAAAAAGGGTTGTTTGGAGCAAGCGCAATGGCTGCAACATTCAAAAAAAATAACTATCCTTACTACATCTGCAGAGAGGAAGGCTTAGGGCATGAAGTATCTGTATTGCCGATGATAGAAAATTTGCCTGTGATCTTTGATTTTCTTGAAACTTTTGTAGTAAATAAAAAGCCCTACCAAATGGACATGACCATTAAGGATCTCAATGCCAGGCCAATGGTTACCATGGATGCAAAAACAATGTTCCAAAAATTGTCGCACGCCAAATCCCAGGATGTCATTCATTCGCTTGAGGAAACAACACAGTGAGGGTTTAAATACCAACTGCGGTTTTCCGGAAAAATTATTATTTTGGTTATTAAGGGCCAACTGTGCATTAAAAGGCTTTAAGTTGTAATTTCGTTCTGGAATCGCCCAATTTTACCAAAACCAAAAAAATGAAAGTCAGGTCACAATTAACCGCATGCTGTTTTTTTACAGTATTGTTATGCTGCTTTGATGCAGCAATAGCACAAACTACAGATACAATTGCTTCCAAAGAAAAATCTTATCGGAATGTTGTCAAGTTGAATATTTCTGCTCCAATTGTATATAACAGTGCCATCATGGGAAGTTACGAGCGGGTGCTTTCTTCTAACAGAAGTGTTACCATTTATGGCGGCTACTGTGAGTTTCCGTCGCCCAGCATCATTGCTGAAAACGATAACCTAAAATTTATTAATAACAAACAAAAATCAGGCTTTGCTATTGGCGCAGACTACAGGTTTTATTTAGCCAAAGAAAATAAATATACGGCGCCACGTGGCGTTTACCTGGCACCGTTTATAAGTTATTATAGTTTTACCAATACAAGAACGTTGACTTATACCGATTCAATATCCACAACTCCGCTAGATGG
This sequence comes from Ferruginibacter sp., assembly GCA_041742655.1. GTDB lineage: Bacteria > Bacteroidota > Bacteroidia > Chitinophagales > Chitinophagaceae > Ferruginibacter. The sequence goes on from JBGSIG010000147.1 coordinate 1,689, forward strand.
TAAATTTGGTGCCAGTTTTTTCAATATCGGTGCCAGCCTTGGCTACCAATTTGTTATTAAGAACAGGTTTGTGGTAGACATGGTACTACTTGGGCCTTCGTTTACCGCCTATAAATTTAGTGCTAAGTTGAACGGAAATATTAGTGGTGATAATCTTACAGAAGCTCAAAAAGATATTATCAATGCGCTAAAAGATAAGTTTCCCTTTTTGAATGATCTTACAAAAGACCAGGAAGTAAGTAACAGCGGGGTAACGCAATTTGGAGCAATAGGCTTTAGGTATTCCATATCCATTGGGTATCGCTTTTAATTGGGAAGAAAAAGATTGGTATTTTCATTGTCGGTAAAAAATAGCATCCTTATGCAAAAAGTTGTTCGGTTTTGTATCTTTTTTATTGTGTCGGTAGTTTTTGCAAACAGCCTTTTTTTTATTGGCATTGGCGTTACCAAAACGGTGCATGCTTATACGCTTATTGCCCAGGGCAGGTTGGAGGAGCGGCCGGGTATTTTTATTGCTGAATCGCTGGATAGTTTTTTAATGGCACTTTTTTTTCTTATTTTTTCTACGGGAATTGCAAAACTGTTTTTACCTGATTCGATTTTCATTAAAAAAAACGATCTGCCCTGGCTTAAAGTGAACAATTTTGGGGAACTTAAATTTATTATGTGGGAAGTGATGCTGACAACGCTCTTCGTATTTTTCGCTACCCAGGCGATGGTAAAAGCTGAGCATCCCACCTGGACCATGTTGGTGCTGCCTGCTTCAATTTTATTGCTTGCCGGTGCGTATAAGGTATTAAAACACGGGCATTAAAAATAGTAAGGTTAGTTCTGCGAAATAGACTTTTCTTAAAAACAGCAGGGCATTTTTTTAACAGCAATTTCTTTCGTGGGCAATTTTATCAGCCCGTACTATCAAAGGGTGTGTACACCAGTTCTCCAAAAGATATAGAAGGCAAACGAGTTTAACCACCCCATAGAAAAATCGGTGCATTTCAAATTGTCGCCGGTTGGTGGAACAGCAACCGGGGCAGTCGGCCGTGAGTGGTGTCCACACCGCCCACAAGCTGCTAGGCAATGCGACAATTTGAAATGCACCAGAAAAATCTGGTTTTATCCTAAATTACATTAACTTTAAAATTAATAAATCAATTTTTAAAAATTAAAATGTAACCGAAATGCTACAATTATTATTCAGAAAATGGTGGGTGGTTTTGTTACAGGGTATTTTATTAATTGCGCTGAGTATATACATATTCAACAGCCCCGTTGCGGTGCTGGCAGGCATTTCAATATGGTTCGGGCTGCTGGTATTGGGAGCCGGAATTCTTGGTATTATTGGCTGGTTTTCTGCCGATAAAAGCGAACAGGAATCGGGTTCAATTTTGTGGAGTATAGCTTCTGCGTTGCTGGGAGTGCTGATGCTTTTTAATGTATTAGCTACCATGAAGGCAGTAACGGTTGTATTTGGAATTTGGATGCTGGCTACTGGATGGTTTCTTACAAGATTGGGATGGGCTGTAAAAGAGAAGCATTCGTTTGGATGGGTGATGATAATTGCGGGAATATTTTCATTAATAGCGGCAATAATGGTAGTTTTTAATATTGGCACGGGTGCCATTGGTATTAGTATACTATTGGGCTTACAGGTATTGTTTACGGGGATTGCGTTGGTACTTTTTTCACTGGCAAAAAAGGCATTGGGAACAGGACTGAAGGATAAAATTGCAGACTTTAAGGATGATCTCAGATAAATTATTTGCGGCAAACCCAGGTGTATGGCGGCTCGTAAACAACAGCCTAGAATATTGCTGTTAACAATATGAAAATATTGGACGCCTGATAAAAAAGTTAACTTGCAAAAAAATAAATAAATGCTGCCTTTCGCTGAAATGCAGCAACATTGTGTAATAATTCAATAAACTTAACGAAGGCTTTTATACTCATTAATTAAACCAACAAATTAAGATGAACAAAAAAATTTTATTGCCGGTAATGATGCTTTGCCTTAGTTCGGGCAAAATGATGGCCCAGGAAAACCAGAAGCAGGAATTGGTGAACTCAATAAAATCAAAGCTTGCTTTTAGCAAAGACAACCTTAAAAAGTATTCATGGATTGAAACCACCACTGTTTTTTATAAAGGCGAACAAAAATCGGTGAAGGTGTACCAGTGTTATTACGATGTTGACGGAGGGTTACAGAAGGTGGAAACTGCAGGAGGAACGCCGGCTGCACCGCCCCGTGGGCTTAGGGGACGAATAGCTGAAAATAAGACCGACGATATAACGGCTTATCTAACAAAAGCAGATGCTTTAATTAAAACATACCTTCCGCCCGATCCGGAAAAGTTGCAACAAATTGAGGCGGCGGGTACATCTACTGTTGGTGTTCTTGTGCCAAACAAACAATACAAGCTAACTTTTCCAAACTATAATCTTCCGGGCGATCAGTTAAGCATT
>JBGSIG010000148.1:0-4612 GCA_041742655.1 Ferruginibacter sp.
GCTGGGTTTTAAAAATTATAATGTTACCGAAAACAGTATCGATGTAAGTGATAAAGATAATACCGTAGCTTTTGGTATGTGGCAGGTAAAGGGTATGTATCAACCCGATGCTATTGCGATATTGGAAACGGGTGGTATTCCATATTTATTTACCGCCAATGAAGGAGACGCACGGGAATATAGTGGATTTGCCGAAGTAAAAAGAGTTGGTAAGATTAAACTTGATGAAACTGCTTTTCCCACTGCCGCCACTTTAAAGCTCGACGAACAACTGGGGCGTTTAAATATTACGACCACGCTGGGTGATACAGATGGCGACGGAGATTATGATGAATTGTATTCTTTTGGAGCCCGCTCATTTTCGGTTTGGAACGGCAATACAGGGGCACAGGTATTCGATAGCAAAAACGAGTTGGACATTAAAGCGCAGGTGGCCGGTGTGTATGATGATGGAAGAAGCGACGATAAAGGTGCCGAACCTGAAGGCATCGCCATTGGCATGGTTGGTAATAAGAAAATAGCTTTTGTTGCACTTGAAAGAGCAGATGCAGTTGCCATTTACGATGTTACCAGTCCTGTTTCACCTGTATTTTTACAAATGATAAAATGCGGCGATGCTCCGGAAGGTGTTTTATTTATTCTAGCAAAAGACAGTCCCACTAAAAAAAGCCTGTTGGTTGTGAGCAGTGAAAATGATGGATTTGTGAAAATATTTACGCCTGACGCGTTTTAGTATCGAAAATATTGTGTTGCTGCGGCTGGCAAGCCAATTACGATGATAAAAAAACTCCTGTATTTAAACAGGAGTTTTTTTAGTAGAAACAACAACAATTATGCACCCCCTTTCAACTTCTTTACTGCGTCAATAATTTTTGGCATTACTTCAAATGCATCACCAACAATTCCATAGTCTGCGGCTTTAAAAAAAGGCGCTTCGGGGTCTTTATTGATAACAACAATTGTCTTACTTCTATTAACGCCAGCTAAATGCTGAATGGCGCCGGAAATACCGATGGCAACATACAGGTTGGGGGCAATGGCAAGACCGGTTTGGCCAACATGCTCATGATGGGGGCGCCACCCAATATCCGCCACAGGCCTGCTACACGCAGTAGCAGCGCCCAATAATTTTGCAAGCTCTGTCACCATGCCCCAGTTTTCAGGGCCCTTTAACCCACGTCCGCCGCTGATCACTATTTCCGCTTCGCTCAATGGTACTTCACCCACAACTTTATTGGTATTGGTAACGGCTACTTTTGCTGCATCTACCGTGGCGGCAAACTCAGCTACTTCAGCAATACCCGTTGACGATGTTACTGAAAAGGAATTAGGATTGAGAGAAATTATTTTTACAGGAGTATTGATGGCAACATGGGCAAAAGCCTTGCCACTAAAAACATTCTTTTTTACAATAAATCCATTGCTTGTATCAGGCAACGCAACGGCACCGGAAACCAAACCAGCCTTCAATCGTACGCTTAACCTTGGCGCAATGGCCTTGCCATTAAAATTGTTTGAAAATACAATAACATCTGCACCAATGGCAGTAGCAGCATCTGCAATAATCTTCGTAAACACCTGTGTATCCATGGCATTAAGTGAATCATTTTTTACGGTGTGTACTTTTGCAATTCCATATTGTCCAAGAGTTGCAAGGTCATCATTTACGTTACCCAATACAATCGCATCGGCCGTAGTACCCAACTGCTTTGCCATAGCCGCACCATACCCTGCCGCCTCAAACGAAGACTTCTTAATATGACCATCTGCCTGGTCTAGAAAAATTAAAATACCCATGAGAAAGAATTTATACGTTTAAAAAAAATAGCGCTTTTTTAATAGCAAATATTTAAGCAATAATTTAAAAAGAGATAATTCAGAATAAAAAAGATTCAACCTAAGTTCCTCCGCCGCGGCAGAGACAGGGGGCTTTTAAATAACCTTTGCTTCTTCATGCAACAGCCGCACAAGTTCTTCCGGGTTATCAGCACTCACTAATTTAACACCAGCTTTTGCAGGCGGCAAATCAAATGAAGCTATTGCCGTCAATGCATCTACGGCAGCAGGTTCCACCACTTTGAGTGGTTTGCTTCTAGCACCCATGATACCTTTCATGTTAGGAATACGCTGTTCCGCCATTCCCTTTTGGCAACTAACTACTATGGGTAGTTGCACTTTATCAGTTTCTTCACCCCCTTCAATTTCTCTAACAATTTCCGCACTAGTTCCGGTAAGTGTAAATTTTGTGGCCAGCGATATATAGGGCAAATCTAAAAGTTCGGCAACCATGCCGCCAATAGAAGAACCGTTGTAGTCGATGGTTTCTTTACCGGTAAAAATTAGATCGTATGCGCCTTCCTTTGCAATGTTTGCAATCTGCGAAGCGATATAATAACTGTCGTGGCTATCTGCGTTTACTCTTATGGCTTCATCACCACCCAAAGCAAGTGCTTTGCGAATGATGGGGTCGCAATCCGCTGCACCAACAGTAACAAGGTGAATAACAGTATTGGCATCTGCCTCTTTCAATTCTATGGCTCTTACCAGGGCATACCATTCGTCGTATGGGTTGATGATCCACTGCACACCATCTGCAACGAATTTCGTATTGTTATCTGCGAAGGCTATTTTTGCGGTGGTGTCAGGTGTTTTACTGATACAGACTAAAATTTTCATGCAAGTTCATTTTTCTCCTGCAATTACTATTTCAAGTAAAAGCAGGAATTAATAAATAAAGTTGTTTATGCAACTAATTACAAAGATAAGAGTTGTTGCTATAAATTAGAATAAAAAAACGCAAAAAATTACAGAACATGAGCCGGATAGATAAATTGCTTGAATATTTAAAAACATCTGATAAGGATAGCTTTCTGCAACATGCGCTGGCATTGGAATACATTAAGGAGGACAATGATGAAGCCGCCCGTAAATTATTTAATGAAATTTTATTAAGAGAGCCAACTTATGTAGGTTCTTATTATCATTTGGGAAAGCTATTGGAACGGGTTGCAGATTTTGAAAAAGCAATAAGAATTTATAAACGAGGTATGGAAGAAGCAAAAAGGGCAGGGGATAACCATTCGTATAATGAGCTGATGGGGGCGTTGGAAGACTTGGAAGAGTAAGCCCCTTGTCTCCGCCGCGGCGGAGGAACTTAGGGAGTGTCATTATTTTGCAATAGTTAATTCTTTTCCGATGTTGATTTATATTAAAATACAATAAGTATTCTTCATGTCACGTGGAGCTTTAAGTTCGATTTATTTTTATTTATCGTTTACAAATTTATAGATGGAGTTGTTTAAAAAATTTATCGCTTACAATCAGAAAGAAAATCTTTTTCAATCAACCGACAGACTTTTGCTGGGGGTTAGTGGCGGTGTAGATTCTGTTGTGCTATGTGCATTGTGTAAAAAGGCAGGTTACGATTTTTCTATAACTCATTGCAATTTTAAATTAAGAGGGACAGCCAGTGAAACTGATGAACAGTTTGTACAACAACTGGCCAGGATATATAATGTGCCCATTCACATAAAAAGATTTGATACAACTGCAATTGCCATTGAAACAAAAAAATCAATAGAGGAAACTGCCCGTAACCTTCGGTACGAATGGTTTGAAAGTTTACGGAGCAAGCATGGGTTTACCTGGACTGTAACAGCACATCATGCCGATGATAATGTAGAAACGGTGATGATGAATTTTTTCAGGGGTACCGGTATCAAAGGGTTACGCGGCATTTTACCTAAACAAGGTAAGATAGTACGCCCGCTGTTATTTGCCCGACGTGCGGAGTTAGAGGCATTCATCAACACCAATAACATGGATTTTGTAACCGACCATACAAATGCGGAAAACGAGTACACCCGTAATTATTTTCGCAACGTTATTTTGCCATTGGTGAGCGAAACTTTTTCTGAAGCTAGAGAAAATGTCCTTAAGAATATTCAGCGTTTTAATGAAGTAGAAATATTGTATCACCAGGCGGTAGACATTCATATAAAAAAACTGGTGGAGAAAAAAGGAAAAGAAATACATATTCCTGTTTTGAAATTGCTAAAAGCAGTTCCCACAAATACGATTGTTTATGAAATAATTAAAGACTATGGTTTTACTGCTCACCAGGTACCGGAAGTAATCGGTCTGCTAAAAAGCGAAACCGGAAAGTACATTACATCTTCCACTCACCGCATTATAAAAAACCGAAACTGGTTGATTATTTCGCCGTTTAACAATATGATTGCCCAGCATATTTTAATAGAAGAATCGGATAAAAAAATTAAGTTTGAAGCAGGAACGTTAAGCATAGAAAAACTTGAAAAGCTGCCATCAACCTTAGCTGCCGATAATGCAACGGCCATGCTCAATGCGGCTGAAATTAGTTTTCCGTTGTTGCTGCGCAAATGGAAACAGGGTGATTATTTTTATCCCCTGGGGATGCAAAAGAAAAAGAAGGTCAACCGTTTTTTAACCGACCAAAAATTATCTCTCTCTCAAAAAGAAAATGTTTGGGTGGTGGAAATGAATAAAAAAATAGTTTGGATTGCGGGTATGCGTATTGATGACCGTTTTAAAATAACGAGTAATACCAGCCGAATACTGAAAATTGTTTTTA
>JBGSIG010000149.1:0-19216 GCA_041742655.1 Ferruginibacter sp.
TGCTAAATACCAGGGTTGCCCAATACCAGATACTGATGCTGATGGTATTAATGATGAGGAAGATAAGTGCCCAACAGTGCCGGGTGTTGCTAAATACCAGGGTTGCCCAATACCAGATACCGATGGTGATGGTTTGAATGATGAAGTTGATAAATGTCCTAATGTTGCCGGACCAACAGATAATTATGGTTGCCCGATAATTGGAATTAAAGCGTATGAAATTGATTTCAAAACAGGAAGCGATAAACTATTAACGCACGGTAAAGGCATTCTTGATACAGTGGTTGCCTACCTAAACAGGCACCAGGGTGTTAATGTTACTGTAGATGGATATACCGACAATACCGGAACTGACAAAATTAATGATCCGCTTTCTGTTAGGCGTGCAGAGGCTGCCAAAGCATACATGGTAAGCAAAGGTATTGATGCAGACCGTCTGACAACTGCTGGTTTTGGATCTAAAGACCCGATAGCAACCAACAAAACTGCTGCGGGCCGTAAACAAAACCGCAGAATTGAAATTAAGATCAAAGACTAATTCATAAAATATTACAATTCAGAATAATCCTCCCGATACATCGGGGGGATTTTTTTTGTGATCTATCAATATAGGCCTTCATCAAAAATTGTCCATTGTTTTGAAATTTGCACCTTGATATTTTCAAATATCTATATGATATGATTTGATATCTCTTAATAAAAAAATGCCCTGCAATGCAAGACATTTTCTATAAAAATTTCACTCTAAAAGCTATCCCATTTTTTCTTCCAGTTCCATCACTTTCTCAAACACAGCTTCATATTCTTTATTTAAGGCAACAAGCTCATTGGTAACAGATTTATACTCGGTTTCTGTTTGCTGAAATTTATTTTTATCGGCATAGCCATCGGGCGAAGCCATTAAAGCTTCTAATGAAGCCTTTCGCTGATTTAGTTGGGCCAGCTTTTCTTCTATCTGTTGAAACCGGGTTTTATTTTTGTGGTATTCTTTTTTAACTTCTTTATCTACCGGGTTGCGTTGTTGCGGTGCCGTTACTTTCGTCTCAGGCGCCGCTTCTTTTTTTTGTGCCTGCTCTTTAATATTCCTTTGCTCTGAACTTTTTGCTCCGGCTTCGGCATTTTTAGCCGCTGCCATTCTTCTTTCTTTCCAGTCTTCCCATTCAGTATAACTTCCTTTAAATTCCACAATCTTGTGGTCTTCTATTTCCCATATTTTATTGGCAATCTTACTCACAAAATGCCTGTCGTGGCTTACGAATACTATGCTGCCTTCATAATTATTAAGGGCACTGATGAGCAGGTCTACCGAATGGATGTCAAGATGGTTGGTAGGTTCATCCAGCATTAAAAAGTTGGCCTTACTCACAATTGTTTTTGCCAGTGCCACCCTTGCTTTTTCGCCACCACTTAACACCTTTATTTTTTTATCAACATCATCACCGCTGAATAAAAAACAACCCAATAAACTCCTCAGTTCAAGATCCGTTTTTCCGCTGCGGCTTTCCTGCATTTCTTCCAATACATTATTATTAATATTTAGTGCTTCCAATTGATGTTGTGCGTAAAACGATTCCTCTACATTATGGCCCCAAATTCTTTCACCGGTAATTGCTTCGCTGCCTACGATAACTCTTAGTAAAGTAGACTTACCTTTTCCATTTGCACCAATCAATGCTATTTTATCGCCGCGGTCAATTTCCGCGCCGGTGTCTTCCATAATTACCAGGTCGCCGAAACTTTTTGAAATATGTTTCAAAGTACACAATACCCTCCCCGGTTGCTTATCAACAGAAAAATTAATTCGCATATTTGGCCTTTCTATTTCTACGTTTTCTATGCGGTCTAATTTTTCAAGGCGCTTTACAATACTCTGTGCTGCCGCGGCCTTACTGGCTTTTGCTTTAAAGCGTTCGACAAAGCGCTCATTTTGCCTAATGTAATCCTGCTGGTTTTCGTAGGCCTTTTGTTGCATATCAACTCTCAACGCTTTCTCTGTTTCGTAGTAGGTGTAATTGCCTGTATAAAAATGCAACTTCTGCTGGTACAATTCCACCACTTTATTTACCATCCTGTCTAAAAAATAACGGTCGTGGCTTACCATCACCACAGCGCCCTGGTAATGCTGCAAATATTTTTCCAGCCATTCAATACTTGGTAAATCAAGGTGATTGGTAGGTTCATCCAACAGCAAAACATCAGGATGCATCAATATCATTTTTGCCAGTAACACCCTCATGCGCCAACCCCCGCTAAATAATTTATAAGGCTTGTGTAAATTTTCGTTGGTGAAACCAAGCCCCTGCAAAATTTCTTCAGTTTTATGATGAATATCGTAGCCGCCCAATACTTCCAGTTCGTGCAATTTTTCAGAGTAGTCGTGGGCCAGGGTTTCATCACCTGTTTTTTCAAGTTCAAGGCCGATGGCTTCAATTTCTTTTTCCAGTTCTTTTACTCTTTCAAAAGCGCCCATTGCAACTTCTAAAATCGAATCATCTGTATCGAAACTTAACAGGTCCTGGTGCAGAAAGCCAATAGTTGTTTCTCTGCCTTGTTCTACTGTTCCTTTGTTTGGTAAATATTGCCTGGTCAATACTTTTAATAAAGTAGATTTACCTGTACCATTGTAGCCAATCAACGCTATGCGCTCGTTGGGTTGTATATGCCATGTGGCATCTTCAACAATAGTTCGGGCCCCAAATTCAAACGTCACATTTTGTAATCCTAAAAGCATAATTGTATATAAAAAATTTATTATTGAATAACTATAAGGTTGCAAAAGTAATTCAATCAGCAAACTATTTAACGTTTTTGATGTTTACCATTTATATATATTGGCAAATCCCAACCTTTTTATCACGTAGCTTTGCAAAAATTTTATATGAAAAGGATAGTATGGATTGCCGCAGTTTTGCTGACAGCGTTTTGTGTTTATTGGTTTAAATTCAGGCCGATTGACGATAGTGATAAAAGAGAAAGTGCAAAGCTAAGGCCAATAGCCACCACCATGCATTCAGCTTCATTTAATAATAGTATTGATACTTTAATGAGTGCCTATTTTCAAATGAAAGCTGCGTTTGTGGAAGCGGATACTACGCAGGCAAAAATTGCGGCAAAAAAATTCCTGGCATTAACAGATAGTATTAAATTGGACGAATTAACGAAGGACACAACAGCTATTGCTGAAACAGCCGCAATGCAGGTCACTGATATAAAGCTGAATGCTGAAAGTTTGATGAAACAAACAAACATAACGGAAATGCGGCAGGATTTCAGGATGGTAAGTGAAAGCATTTATCCTATGCTGAAAACAATTCATTATGAGGGAGCAACTTTATATTGGCAAAATTGCCCAATGGCATTTGGTGAAGGAAAGGAGGCCAACTGGATAAGCAGCACTGAGGAAATTGTGAATCCATACCTTGGTAAAAATGATCCGGAATACAAAGCCACTATGTTGCACTGTGGAGAGGTAAAAGACAGCATTAAAGCATTATAAAAAATTGAAGTCTCCTTCTTTAGAAAATCCGTTAATCTGAAAATTGTAAAATTTATTTTGGCAAAAGCTTTGAAAGTACAAGGATGCCTGATTTTTTTCATGCTGCTTTCTTTTTTTGTAACAGCACAAAAAAAATATACTGTCAGCGGCTATGCCAAAGATGCACAAAATGGCGAGACCTTAATTGGCGCCACCATTTCGGTTACCGGAACTACAAGTGGCGTCACCAGCAATCAATATGGTTTTTATTCCATCACTTTATCAGCAGCCAATTACGAGTTTACCTGTTCTTACGCAGGCTATCAGCCAAGCGTACACGAAATAAAACTGGATGCCGATCAGCAACTTGATTTTAATTTGCTGACGAGAGAGGCAATGGAAGAAGTAATAATTTCTGCAAAAAAAACAGATGGCAATGTTAACGCTGCTCAAATGGGGCGGTTTGTATTACCGATAGACCAGATAAAAGCCTTGCCTGCATTTTTAGGAGAAGTAGATTTATTAAAAACAATACAGTTATTACCGGGCGTTCGCAACGCCGGTGAAGGAAGTGCCGGCTTGTATGTTCGCGGCGGCGGGCCCGATCAAAACCTTATACTGCTTGATGATGCTATCGTGTACAACACTGGCCACCTGTTCGGATTTTTTTCTGTTTTTAATTCCGATGCAATTAAAAATGTTACGCTCATTAAAGGCGGTATGCCTGCCCAGTATGGCGGACGTTTATCGAGCGTATTGGATATTTCCATGAAGGAAGGGAATGATAAAAAATTCCAGGTTGAAGGGGGATTGGGATTGATAGCTTCAAGAATTTCCATTCAGGGTCCCATCAAAAAAGACAAAGCTTCTTTTATTATTTCTGCACGAAGAACTTATGTAGATGCCCTTACAAAACCTTTTGTAAAAAGAAGTAGCCAATATTATGGATCGAGTTATTATTTCTATGATGTAAATGCAAAAGTGAATTATCGTTTTTCTGATAAAGACCGGTTGTATATTAGTGGCTATTTTGGCCGGGATGTATTTGATTTTGTAAACGGAAAAAGAAGCCTCGACCTGCAGATTCCCTGGGGAAATGCCACCGGCACTATTCGCTATAATCATATTTTTAGCAAAAAACTTTTTGGCAATACCACCCTAGTTTTTAATAATTACAATTTCAGTTTCGAAGCGGCACAAAGCGATTTTAAAATCAAACTGGCTTCGGGTATCCGCGATGAAACCATAAAGCAGGATTTTGATCTTTATGCATTTGCCGGCCATAAAATAAAATTTGGAGGGCTATTTACCTATCACAAATTTACCCCTTCAGTAGTGAGCGGAACACAGGATTCAGTGGTTTTTGAACCTCAAAATGCGCAAGGTAAATATGCACGGGAGGGCGCATTGTATGTGCAGGATGACTGGGACCTGAGCAATAAAATAAAAATAAATGCAGGCCTTCGGTACAGTTTGTTTCAACAAACCGGCCCTTATAATATTTATACTACCGATGAAGACGGCAACCGCATAGATAGCACCGTTTATAGAAAAGGACAAATTGTAAAAGCCTATGGCGGACTTGAACCGAGGTTTACAATACGTTATGGAATTGACGACGCAACTTCTTTAAAGGCATCTGTAACCAGGAATTTACAATACATACATTTGGTAAGCAATGCGGCTACTACGTTGCCCACAGATTTGTGGGTACCCAGCACTTATAGGGTAAACCCACAGGAGAGCTGGTTATATGCTGCGGGGTTGTTCAAAAACTTTGACAACAATATGTTTGAAACGTCTGTAGAGTTGTATTATAAAAGCATGCAGAATCAAATAGAATACCAGGAGGGTTACACGCCGAATACTTTGGAGGATACAGAAAACTTTTTCACTTTCGGCAAAGGCTGGAGTTACGGCAGCGAATTTTTTATTAATAAAACCCGTGGCCGGTTAACAGGATGGGTAGGATATACATTAAGCTGGGTATGGCGGCAATTTCCTGATCTTAATTTTGGTGAAAAATATCCGGCAAAATACGACAGGCGAAATGACATTAGTGTGGTGGCCATGTATCAACTAACTAAGAGGTGGAAATTTTCTTCTGTTTTTGTGTATGCTACCGGCAATGCAACTACTTTACCACAGCGTTTTTATTTAGTGAATGGTGTACTAACCCAGGAGTATAGCCGCATTAATGAGTATCGTTTGCCAGCTTATCACAGGCTTGATTTAGCTGCCACCTATTCACCAAAAAAGAACGAAGGCCGTAATTTGAAGTCAGAGTGGGTGTTTAGTGTGTACAATGTGTACAATAGAAAAAATCCATACTTTATTTATTTTGATCAAACCGGAAGTGCGTATGATGGCACACTGCAGGTTCAGGGAAAACAGGTGAGCATATTTCCCGTCATTACTTCTGTTACCTGGAATTTTAAATTTTAGACATATAAATTAATCAGTTTTGGATTTGTGTACAAAACGGATAGTACCGCTCTTTTTAAGGTCTGAAGAAATGCGTACTTCATAGCGGCTGTCGCCATCTGTAACTACCATCAAGGCTGTATTAGGTGGAATGGTTCCTAAATTTTCGGCATACATCGTAAGTTCATTCACTGCATTATTGGTTGTGGCATCCAAATTAAATTTGATGGGTTTTTCACTCAGCATTTTATGCGACAGAATTACTTTTCCATTGTAAAAAAGAGAAATGCTGTCCCCGTCAATTGCGCCATTATCATACAATGCTACTGAGAAATTTTCGCCCGAAATTTCGATGGTCTTTAAAATTTCTTTGCTCCTCGTCTCAAAATTCAACTCTTTAATAGCCGGAATTATTTCGGTTGATTTTTTTACATCTTCCGTAATTTTTTCGGGCATAGTTTTTTCAATCGGTTGCTTTTTTAATGCTGCTTTATTTTTGGCAACTGTTGGAGGCACTGGTGTTGTTTTTTTTACGGGTGGCTTTGCTTTGGCAACAGGTGGATTGGTAGTTGTTTTTTTTGTTGTACTGGCCACGCCCGAAGATTTACTGGCAGGTTTAGGAGCCGAAAATGGCATATTCGTTTTTGGTTTATTAAATGAAGCAAGGTCTTTGCTCAGTGTTCGGCGGGTTAAAGTGGTCATACCCGTTCCACACTCGCCCAATTGTCCCGGAGCAGTTCTCCAACTTCCTTTCATCTCTTCTGCATTGCCATCCTTTTGGTAGGTTAATATATGTGTCTGAAGGCAATCGCTCCAGTAGCTAGGTGTGAAACCTTTAATTTTGGCCGTTTCATTAACCACCATGCTCTTTGTGCTTTTATAGTAGGTTCCGGCAAGAGAACAGATTACATAATATTTTCTGTCTTGAAAATAAGTGTACGAATAGCCAGTTATAACTGTGTCCTTCACTTCAATTTCCAATACATATTCTGTATTTTCTCCACCGCTCAAAACGATGTCTCCTTTGCTGTTAAAATAACCCCGCCATTGCCCGTTTATTTTTTGTGCAACACCAGCATGATGCATCAATAACAAAAATATAAAAGCAAGTAAATTTTTTTTCATCATATTTATTATTAAATCATGCAACAAGAAAATCTTGTCAATTTCAAAATTCCTTCTAACCCTCGTTTTAAGGACGGGGAGGCTTTACAAAGATATTTTAGATATGTGCGTCCTTAGCTAATAGTTCGTTAAATTTGCAAACTTAAAAGTACAAGGTTACATCAAATATGATAAAGATTACATTACCCGATGGTGCAGTAAAAGAATATGAGGCCGGGGTTTCAGGAATAGAGATCGCTAAATCTATCAGCGAGGGCCTTGCCCGAAAGGTGCTTGCAGTAAGCGTTAGCGGGCAGGTATGGGACTTATCAAGACCCATTACTACCGATGCTACTGTGCAACTTTTAACATGGAATGATCTAAATGGAAAATCTACATTCTGGCATTCATCGGCGCATTTAATGGCCGAAGCAATTGAATCAATGTTTCCCGGTGTAAAGTTTTGGGTGGGACCGCCTTTAGAAACCGGGTTTTATTACGACGTAGACCTTGGCGATAAATCTATTGCCGAAGAAGATTTACGGGCGCTTGAAATAAAAATGGCTGAGCTTGCTAAACAAAGCAATCCATTTTTAAGAAAAGAAATTTCCAAAGCGGATGCGGTGCAAATGTTTGCGGATAAAGGCGATGAATATAAATTAGACCTGCTGAGCAATTTAGAAGACGGTGGAATAACATTATACTCGCAAGGTAATTTTACTGATCTATGCCGTGGGCCACATATTCCCAACACTGGCTTTATCAAGGGTATTAAACTTACCAATATTTCCGGCGCTTATTGGAAAGGGGACGAAAAAAATAAAATGCTTACCCGGATTTATGGTGTAACATTTCCTACTACCAAAGAACTGGATGAATACCTGGTATTGCTAGAAGAAGCAAAAAAACGGGATCACCGGAAATTGGGCAAAGAGATGGACCTTTTTGCCTTTTCAGAAAAAGTAGGAATGGGCTTGCCTTTGTGGTTGCCTAAAGGAGCTATGTTGCGGGAAAGGTTGCAGCAATTTTTACAGAAGGCACAAATAGAAAGCGGTTATTTACCGGTTATCACACCGCATATAGGTCATAAAAATTTGTATGTTACCTCCGGTCATTATGAAAAATATGGCAAGGATAGCTTTCAGCCCATAAAAACACCGCAGGAAGGAGAGGAGTTTTTTTTAAAACCAATGAACTGTCCGCATCATTGCGAAATTTATAAAACTTCACCACGTAGTTATAAAGACTTACCCTTGCGGCTAGCCGAATTTGGCACCGTGTACCGCTATGAGCAACATGGCGAGCTGCATGGGCTTACAAGAGTAAGAGGCTTTACCCAGGATGATGCTCATTTGTTTTGCATGCCTAGCCAGGTAAAAGATGAATTTAAAAAAGTGATAGACCTGGTGCTGTATGTTTTTAAGTCGTTGAACTTTACAGATTATACTGCACAAATTTCTGTGCGGCACAAAACAGACCGGGCGAAATATATGGGCACCGATGAAAATTGGGATATTGCTGAACAGGCCATTATAGAAGCGGCTGCCGAAAAAGGATTGGTAACTGTCACAGAATATGACGAAGCGGCATTTTATGGCCCCAAGTTAGATTTTATGGTAAGGGATGCTATTGGCCGTAAATGGCAACTGGGTACCATACAGGTAGATTATAATTTACCTGAGCGCTTTGATCTTACCTATATTGGAGAAGACAACGTTAAACACAGGCCTGTAATGATTCACCGTGCGCCTTTTGGAAGCATGGAACGTTTTATTGCGGTATTGATCGAGCATTGTGCCGGGAAATTTCCGATGTGGTTAATACCAACACAGGTTAAACTATTACCGATCAGCGATAAATTTTTGCCCTATGCAGAAAATGTGGCACAACAATTGAAAAATGCAGATATTCGTGTTGAAATTGATGACCGGAACGAGAAAATTGGCAAAAAGATAAGAGATACCGAATTGGCCAAAATTCCGCTTATGTTGGTGATTGGCGAGAAAGAGGTGAATGAGAATAAAGTAGCGGTACGCAGGCAGGGTAAGGGCGATGTAGGTGTACTTTCTATTGATGAATTTATTGCATTGGTAGATGAAGAGGTAAAAAGCAAAAGACCATACGAATAAAAATATTTATTAACTTTAAACAAAACATGGGCGAAAGCTCAACATTTTAAACATAAAATCAATTAATGGCATTTCCTCCAAGGCCCCCCAGGGGCGCATTTAATCCCCGTTTTAAAAAAGAACAACAACAGGAACACCGTACCAATCACATGATAAGAGTACCAGAGGTACGTTTGGTAGGTGAAAATATAGAACCTGGCGTTTACTCGCTGGCCGACGCACAAAAAATGGCCAATGATCAGCAATTAGATTTGGTGGAAATTTCTCCCGGCGCTACTCCGCCTGTGTGCAGAATCATCGATTACAATAAATTTTTGTACGATGAAAAGAAGAAGAAAAAAGAGATGAAGGCGAAGTCGAAGACCAGTGAGGTTAAAGAAGTTCGTTTTACACCCAACACCGATGATCACGACTTTGAATTTAAATGCAAGCATGCTGAAAAGTTTTTGCAGGAAGGCAACAAGGTAAAAGCTCATGTGCAGTTTAAAGGCCGTGCCATCATGTTTAAAGAACGCGGTGAGTTGCTTCTGCTGAAATTTGCCGATCGCTTAAAAGAGGTTGGCGCATTGGAAGGCATGCCCAAAATGGAAGGCAAAAGAATGCTGGTCATGTTTGCGCCAAAAAGCCAAAAGAAAGCAAAAAATTAAGGATGGTGAAGGGTCAATGGTGAATGGGCATAAAAGATTAATATCAGGAAGTTAAAATAAAAGGGAAAGCTGTTGCTTTCCTTTTTTTTTGTGTCATTGCGGTTATTTTAGTTTAAAAACTCGCTTGACATCTATTAATACAATTTTTAGAATGCAATGAAATCCCGTGCAATCGAACAATGCCTAAAAATTTCACAATTGACCATTCACCATTCACAATTTTCATTTAATGAAATCCTGCATAATCGAAAAATAGCTAAAAATTTCAACATTCACCATTGCCCATTCACATTTTTCCCTTATTTTTGCCGCCCGAAAAAGAGGTTATCTCTTTTTTGAACATTTCCCACACGGCTCAAAAAGTTCCCGACTGTTCGGGGCGCCAGCAGGGAGTAACTATAATAAGTTATTAAATGCCAAAAGTAAAAACAAACTCAAGCGCAAAAAAGCGCTTTAAAGTTACCGGAACGGGACTGATCACTTTCCAAAAGCCCTTCAAACGTCACATCTTAACAAAGAAATCAAAAAAGCGTAAACGTAATTTAAGAAAGGATGGCGTAGTTCATTCTACCAACCACGATTTCGTGCTACGATTATTACGCCTGAAAGGTTAAATCAGTTTGCATTAAACCAATTTACATTTCAACACATTTACATTTCAAAATTATTAAGATATGCCACGTTCAAAAAATGCAGTCGCATCTAGGGCCAGAAGAAAAAGAGTTCTAAAAGCCGCAAAAGGTTATTATGGTAAACGTAAAAACGTTTACACCGTTGCCAAAAACGTAATGGAAAAAGGGTTAACGTATGCCTACGTTGGCCGCAAATTAAAAAAGCGTGAATACCGCACTTTGTGGATTGCACGTATCAACGCTGCTGTTAGAGCCGAAGGATTAACTTACAGTGAATTCATTCACCAGTTAGCCGTTAAAAATATCGACATCAATCGTAAGGTATTGGCCGATTTGGCTATGAATGAACCTGAAAGTTTTAAAAGTTTGATTGCGCAGGTAAAGGGATAATTAAGTAAAATATTATTTCAGCGAATAAAAAAATCCGGATATGACAAAATCATAGCCGGATTTTTATTTATTGCATTTATCATTCAATTACATTTGCAATTCATAAATAAAACCCATTCAGTAGATGAATACCATGAACAATACTTATGCTGACCTGGTAGATCAGACATTTAACTTTCCCCAGGTGGATTTTAAAGTGGAGGATGAGTATTTGCGCTACAACGATCTTGACATTAAAGCCCTGATTGATAAATACGGCACACCTTTAAAGCTTACCTATTTACCCAAAATAGGTATGCAGATAAAAAAGGCGAAAGATATGTTTGCCAATGCTTTCAAAAAGCACAAGTACGAGGGTAAGTATAATTATTGCTATTGCACCAAAAGTTCTCACTTTTCATTTATTGTTGAAGAAGCGCTTAAGAATGACATTCACCTGGAAACTTCCTTTGCATACGATATTGAGATTATAAACAAATTATACGAGAAGAAAAAAATATCGAAAGATATTTTTATTATTTGTAATGGCTATAAGCAGAAGTCTTACACAAGCCGCATCACCAGGTTATTAAATAGCGGTTTTAAAAATGTTATTCCAATTCTTGATAACAAAGACGAATTAAAAGCGTACAAATCTGTATAAGCACCCTTCAAGGTGGGTATACGTGTTGCTGCTGAAGAAGAACCTAATTTCCCTTTTTATACTTCCCGCCTTGGCATGAGGGCAAAAGATATTTTGGAATTTTATGTGGATGAGATAGAAGGCTTCGAGCATAAGTTTCAATTAAAAATGCTGCATATCTTTTTAAATAAAGGCATAAAAGATGATATTTATTACTGGAGTGAATTAAACAAAGTAATTAACCTTTATTGCCAGTTGAAAAAGATATGCCCCGAATTGGATTCTATCAATATTGGTGGTGGTTTTCCTATAAAACATTCGTTGGGTTTTGCGTACGATTACCAGTTTATGATAAATGAGATTGTGCGTAATATTAAAGTGGCCTGTAAAAGAAATAAGGTTCAGATGCCAAATATATTTACAGAATTTGGCAGCTATACCGTAGGGGAAAGCATGGCGCACATTTACAGCGTTATTGGTGAAAAAATGCAGAACGACCGCGAAATATGGTACATGATAGATTCCTCTTTTATAACAACCCTGCCCGACACATGGGGTATTGGCGAAAAATTTCTGATGCTCCCTATCAATAAATGGAAAGATGAATACCAGCGTGTAACCTTAGGTGGTATTACCTGCGATAGCCATGACTACTACGATTCTGAAGAACATATTAACGAAGTTTTTTTACCTAAGCTAACCAACGGCGGCGAACCTTTATATGTTGGCTTTTTCCATACAGGTGCTTACCAGGACCAGATAAGCGGCTACGGCGGCATAAAACACTGCCTGATACCATCCCCCAAGCACATTATCGTTGGACATGATAAGAATGGAAAATTGGTTGACTGGGTTTATGCAAAAGAGCAAACTGCTCAAAGCATGCTTAAAATTCTGGGCTATATTTAATCATTAAATATAATATAAAAACACACCATGATACTTTCAGTAGCATACTGGTGAAAGTTGTTATTACAAAGTTCTATTTAGATGGTTTTACCTGGTATTTTTTATTTACTTTAGGATTGTTAAAATAATCGTCCACTTCTTGAGGGGTGGCAACATTTTCTCCTATAGGGATATCAATCAATTGAATCTGAGTTTGTTTTAATTCTTCTTTTAACTTTCTTGATTTATTTAAAATATCGGGATCTTTTTCTCCAACAAGTTCATTATCTGCCAACTGGTAGGTAAGCCTTTTAATGCTGCTGCGTATTAACGTTGCCGTATTTTGATCTATATTACTGTTTGGGGCAGCCGCTTCTTTAACCGGCACCAAGGCAACACCCACGCTGGGTAATATTGTGCCGACTGTTTGCAGGTCATCACCCGGCATGGCTAATAAAACGGTGCCACCAAGAGCTGTTGAAGCCGAGGCAATATCAAAGCCCGTTCTGTTTCCTTTGGTTTTCTTTATTTTTTTATCAACCAGCATAAAACTACTTTTCAATTGTTGAATATAATTCTCAACTTCAACCTGCAGCCTCCCAAACTCAATTAGTTGTTGAGGATAGTTAATGTTATCGCTAATCACTATGTTTATTATTGCAGTATCCTTATTATTAAATTTATTTGTTCCGATGAAATACAACTGTAATTTTCTTTGTTTATCCTTATCTGTTGGTTTCACAAAATCGAATGGTGCATACCATGTAAATTCGTCATTGCACTTTGTAACCGGGGTTATTGACTTTACGGGGTAGTTGCTAAAATAGGTGATGTTTTCAATAGGGAAATTACCATCATCGCATTGCAGTTTAAAATTTACTGTATCGCCTTCATCTATAAATAATGTATTTGTCACCGTTGGTTTTACCTTCGACGCAATAATTTCCGTATTATAAAAAAGTATTTTAAAGTTGGTATCCAGCCGCTCTTCCGGGTCCTCCAGGTTTTGTACCCTTAATTCAACTTTATATTCAAAATCATATTTCAACCTGCCGGAAAGAAAGTATGATTTTTCGGCTTTAAAACTAAGTTCGCCATTGTCTTTATTTATTTTTAATCCTACGGGAGAGTTTCTTAGAAACCAATAATATTTTGACAGGTCCTTATTTATTTGCAGTGGATAAATAAGCGTAGAATCTACATGCAGGTTAAAATAGGGGTTCAAGTTTTTTATTCTTAACGCTGTGTCCGTTGGAGGCAAATTAAATATGTTGAAAACAGAATCAGGTTTTATTTGAGAAAACAGTGCGAGGGGAGCAGACAAAAAAATAAGAAAATAAAAAATCTTCACTCTAATCATGATGGGGTTTTAGTAGATACAGCGGGTAAAGTTAAATGATAAAATACCTATGCACAAAAAAAAGGCTATTCCGTGTTACCGAAATAGCCCATCACCTTAACCAAAACCAACTTATGCAATTAAAAACTTACTGAATCGTAATTTCTTTGCTCAACGTTTTCGTTTCCTCTTTTTTAGGTAAGTCAACCTTTAGAATGCCATTTTCATACCTGGCAACAATATTGGCTGCCTCAATTTTTTCATCAAGTGTAAAGCTTCTGTTAAATCCCTTACTGCTAAATTCTTTCCTAATGCTTTTTGCTGCTTCGTCTTTCACTTCTTCTTTTTTTGTAGCGCCAATGCTTAATAGCGTGCCGTCTAATTTTATGGTAAAATCAGTTTTTTCCATACCGGGTGCGGCCACTTCCAAATGATAGGCATTGGCATTTTCACTAATGTTTACCGGGGGGAATCCAAATATATCTTCCCTGAAAGTTTTGCCAAATGAAGCAGGTATTTCGTTGAAAATATCCTTCATAAAGCCATCAAAATTTTTTTGTGCCGGGTTGTTTACTTTTACGAATGTCATAGTGTTATAATTTTTAGTTTTTTAATTTGTTTTGTGTAAAAAGATTAGTCAAACGCTGTTCCAATCCAAAATTGTTGATGGTTTTGTCGGATTACTCACTAATTTTAGGACATAATGTCTATTTATCTAAATTTGGACTGCCTTTTAGTCTTGTTTTATAAGGCTGGTATTTTTAAACATATTGATAAGCATCGATGTTAATTGAAACTAAGGTTGTAAATTTGCATTCTAAAAAATATAAGATATGTATCCGGAAGAAATAGTAATACCAATGAAGGAAGAATTAACCGACAATGGATTTGTTGAAATGTTAACCGCTACCGATGTAGACACCAAATTAGCAGATGAAGGAACAACACTCGTTGTAATTAATTCTGTGTGTGGTTGCAGTGCAGGTACGGCACGGCCGGGCGTTTTGCTGGCAGTACACAACAGTGCAAAGAAGCCAGATAATCTGGCAACAAGTTTTGCAGGTTTTGATGTAGACGCTGTGAAAAAAATCAGGGAGCATTTGCTGCCTTACCCTCCATCTTCACCAGCTATTGCCCTGTTTAAAAATGGCCAATTGGTTCATTTTATAGAAAGGCATAATATTGAAGGACGAAGCGCACAAATGATTGCAGAAAATTTGATTGGTGCTTTTGACCAGCATTGCAACTAAATAATTTTTTTATTTTTTTTCATCCCGAAATATTTTGTTTCGGGATTTTTATTTTGTCGGCGCCTGCTTTTTAATAAACGATAAAGACATAACAAATGGCCGGTTAAGCGTTGAGGTATCATAGAAATAAAAACGTAATAACTCCTTAACGGTAAAACTAAAATGCAGCCTTTATTCTTTGCCGCAAAGAATAATTGAATATCTTGCAGCCCTTAATTTTATACGGCATGTATCCCAATTTATATTATGTATTTAAAGACTGGTTTGGAGTAGAGTGGAAGGCGCTTTATTTGTTAAACACTTTTGGTTTAATGGTTGCAATGGGTTTTGTATCGGCTGCCATTGTTTTATCAAGCGAGCTGAAGCGTAAGGAAAAGCAATGGTTGTTATTACCGAGGGAAGAATCTATTAAAGTGGGGATGCCTGCAACTTTCCTGGACCTTTTTGTAAACTTTGTAACAGGTTTTATTTTCGGCTATAAGCTATTTGGATTGTTGCTAAATAAGCCCGAGGAAATGAGTCCGCAAGAATACATTTTTTCGAGAGAGGGTAATTTATGGGCAGGATTGATTTTAGGCGCATTGTTAATTGGATTAAAATGGTGGGAAAAAAATAAGGCAAAATTAAAAGTACCGGAGGAGCGGACTGTAAGAATATGGCCGCACGACAGGGTAGGAGATATCATAATTTTGGGATTGATATTTGGTATTTTAGGAGCGAAGTTATTTGACGCAGCCGAAAACCTGGATGAACTTATCAGCGATCCGATCGGTACAATATTTTCTGGTGGAGGATTGACTTTTTATGGTGGATTAATTTTGGCTACAATTGCCATTTGCTGGTATGCCTACAAAAAGGGGATAAAGCTTGTTCATTTAACCGATGCTGCTGCACCGGCTTTAATGATAGCCTATGCAGTTGGACGCATTGGATGCCAGGTTGCAGGGGATGGCGACTGGGGCATTTACAACAGTGCCTATTTAAGCGACGATTATGGTAAAGTAACTGCATGTACTCCGGCTGAATTTGACGAGCAGTTGCATAAATATTCAACCTACCATTTAGATAGAAGAATGCTTGACAGTGGAAATGTGTCCACGTATATACCGGCGGCACGAACTTTTTCAAACCTTGATGCGGTGCCGCATAAATCATTGTTAGCTCCTTCGTTTTTGCCAAAATGGATGGTTGCTTATTCGTACCCGATGAACGTTAATATCGACGGAAAAAAGATTCCGGGCTGCACAGATGAGCATTGCCGGGTGTTGCCTCAGCCCGTATTTCCTACAGCATTCTACGAAACAGTATTATGTACCTTGCTTTTTTTAATACTCTGGGCATACCGAAAAAGGATAACTGTTCCGGGTATAATGTTTGGTACCTACCTGATATTAAATGGTTTCGAACGGTTTTTTATAGAGAAAATCCGGGTAAATCATTTGTACTCTTTTATGGGTTTTCAACTTAGCCAGGCAGAGATTATTGCATTTTTTATGGTGCTTGCCGGAGTATTGTTAGTGGTGTTTGCTAAATGGAGATATGCCAAAAAGCAATAAGCCCCAAGTTTGTTAGCGAACCAGTCCCAGATTTAACTTCGTAATTAGCTTATTTCCATTTGCCAATCATGGTCAAAAACAGCCGCTTGTGTATTATCATGTTCCTTGCAATGCAAAGTACCTACTTTTGTTATGTACAAATCAAAACAAAGTAGGTATGAGACATTTATTATCCTTTCTAACTGCACTGGCTTTTGCCTTTACAGGTATGGCGCAAGCTCCGGTTTTGGGAACAATCTCCGGAGTAATCAAAGAAAAACAGAATTCACTTCCCATCGACGGAGCCACTGTTTCGTTGCTTAGCACTAAAGATAGCAGTGTTATTAAAATGGCGGTTACCGACAAACAGGGCAGTTTTATATTGGAAAATATTAACGAAGGCAGTTATTTGGTTTCGGCCAATTCAGTAGGGCACAGTTTGGTTTATAGTAAATCATTTAATCTTACTGCTGATCAATCTGCCATTACAATAGATGCACTGCAATTACCACCCGTTGATAAGGCATTAAGAGAAGTTACGGTGACATCTAAAAAGCCTTTTATTGAAAGAAAGTTAGATAAAACCGTGGTGAATGTTGATGCATCATTAACCAATGCTGGTGTCACGGCCATGGATGTGCTGGAAAAAAGCCCCGGGATTACGGTTGATAAAGATGGTAATATAAGCCTTAAGGGCAAACAGGGAGTAATGATAATGCTGGATGGCAAGCAAACATATCTTACCCCACAGGATCTGGCCAATTTGTTGAGAAGCACGCCTTCTTCCAACCTCGATCAAATTGAAATTATGACAAATCCATCGGCAAAATATGATGCCGCAGGTAATTCAGGTATCATCAATATCAAAACCAAAAAAAATAAACAGGTAGGCTTTAACGGCAGCGTTAACCTCGGGTACCAGCAAGGGGTTTATTCAAGAACCAACAATAGCCTTAATTTAAATTACAGAAATAATAAGTTTAATGTGTTTAGTAACATAAGCATTAATCGCAGAGATGGATTCCAGCAACTGGATATTACCCGTGTTTATAAAAATCCTGATCAATCTGTGATAGCAATATTTGAGCAATATGGCCGAATGACCCGTACCAATAAAAACAATACCGCAAAATTGGGGGTTGACTATTACGCAAATAAAAAAACTACCATCGGGGCGGTATTTACAGGCTTTGTTAACGAAAGAATTAACAACGGTGTAACTAAAAGTTACCTTCAAAGCAGCCAGGGAGTACTGGATTCTACAGCGGTGTCTATAACCGCTGAAGACGGCACCTGGAAGAACAAAGCAGTGAACCTGAATCTTCGCACACAGTTTGATTCTACCGGCAGGGAGTTGACCATGGATGCTGACTATGTAAACTACAGTTCATCAAACTACCAGCCTTTTTATAACATTACCTATTTAGCAAATGGCAATATCAGCAACAGTAATATTTTGTTGGGCGAACTGCCATCTTCCATTAATATTTTTTCTTTTAAATCAGACTATACCCATCCTTTAAGAAATGGTGTAAAAATTGAAAGCGGAATAAAAACAAGTTATGTAAATACGGATAATACCGCCGGCTACTACAATATTATTGATGACCTGAAATTGCCCGACTTTGAAAAGACCAATCGATTTAAATACAAAGAAAACATTAACGCCATCTATTTAAATGCAAGCAGGGAAATAAAAAAATGGGGCTTCCAGGCAGGGCTTAGGTTAGAAAACACCAACTATTCAGGTAACCAGTTTGGCAACCCTCAAAGGCCTGACAGTTCATTTGAAAAAAGTTATGTAGGTCTTTTTCCAACAATGTTTGTAAGTTATGCAGCCAACGATAAAAACCAGCTTACTTTTTCATACGGCCGAAGAATTAACCGTCCTGCGTATAAAGATCTTAACCCGTTTATGTTTTACTTAGATAAATATACTTACGGGGAAGGCAACCCTTTTTTGCGCCCATCTTTTGCCAATGTGCTGGAGGCATCGCATACCTTCAATCAATGGTTGACCACCACAGTTAATTATTCGCACACCAAAGATTTATTCAATGAAATATTTGAACCACGGGGTTATGCTACAGTTGTTAAGCAAGGAAATTATGCCAGCTCCGACAATGCAAGTTTATCAGTAAGTGCTCAAAAGAACATTACTAAAATATGGATGCTAATTGTTTATGCCGAAGGAAATTTTAGTCAATACAAAGGATTGTTGTATAGTAACAGCCCGGTGATTAAAGGGTATAATTACATGATCAATATTAACAACCAGGTTAAATTAAGTAAGGGATGGAGCGTTGAGCTATCCGGGTTTTATCGTACAAAAGGCATAGAGGGACAAATATCAATTAATCCGCTGAGCCAGGTAAATGCTGCAGTTCAAAAAGAATTGCTTAAGAAAAAAGCCACTATTAAACTGAACATCGGCGATGCTTTTTATTCAATGATTCAAAATGGAAAAGTAAACATTTTAAATACCGATGCCAGTTTTCATCAATACGGGGACAGCAGGTTTGTTGCAATCAATTTTAGCTATCGTTTTGGCAAGGTTATAAAGGGAACGCAAAAAAGAAAAACAGGCGGTGCCGGCGATGAGCAGAACAGGGTGAAGGGCGCTAACTAATAGCATCATTTCAAAAAAACGCGATCCTTTTTATGGTTGCGTTTTTTTATAAGCCTCTATTTTAAGGAATTTTGAGCATTAAAGCCATAAAATAGTATAAACACTATCGTATAAATTCTTCTTTCAAAAAATTTTTCATGAAAAAATACTTT
>JBGSIG010000150.1:0-3236 GCA_041742655.1 Ferruginibacter sp.
GCGTTTCTTCAGTATACATTTTTTGCACATTGGGGTTTATAACGAGTATGTCTTTAGGTTGCAAATAATAAAAAGGCGACGAAAAAATAGAAGCATCTTCGAGGTTAATATGTTTAAACTCCCTGGAACCAGGTGTTTCCCTTACAACAAGTATGTTTTTATAAAAACCTTTTTCGGTTACATTGCCGCTTAATGCAATTACATCTATCAGCGAAATTTTTTCTGCTGGCATATTCAGCACCTGCGATTTTCCAACATCGCCCATTACCGTAACAAAATGATTGGCAAAACTTACTGTTACAATGGGATCTTTTAAATAAGGCAACAAGTCCCTTTCAAGCTGCTTTTTTAGCTCCGTCCTGGTAAGGCCGGCAACATACACCTTACCCAATTTATGCAGGTAAATATTTCCTTCTAAACTAACAAGGTACCCTACAGCAACTCCATTTGATGTGGATGTTTCAGATACCACGGCTGTATTAAAAAAAATATCTTCAGCAGGGTTCAAACTGGAAATAGAGAGCGTGAGAAGGTCTTCTTTTTGAATTTTTAATTCTATGTCTGTTTCCTTTAAGCCAGTAATTACAGTGTCTCTAACGATGTCTTTAAATGGATAGGTAGGTTTAGATACAGCGCAAGATGAAAAAATGGCAGCAGACAAAAGGATAGCAAAAGACAACTTCATAAAAGACAATAAATATCCCTGTTTGGACAAATAAGCACCAGGCATCACCATCATTAGTTTTTTAGGTAATAAAAATAAAATGGAAAAACTATACAATACACCAAAAATATTTATCCTTTAAAATAGTATTTGTTCAAATTTCGCATAAATTATGCACAGCGCCAACCAGGCACTGTCACCTCCGATTTTTAAAAAAGGATGATAGTCAGTATCATCCTTTATAATCTTCATTAAAATTAGTTATAATAAGTGCGTTGTTTTCTTTTTTCGGTTATCCCTTACTTTTTTAATGCCATAGCCAATACCGGCTGCTACCAACAGGCTAACACCACCATCAATTGGAGCATCGGGATCGCCGTCAGGATCCGGCTGGGCCTGCGCTTGATAGGACAAAAAAATTACAGAAATAAAAATTACACACCACTTAAAGTTCCTTTTGCCATATTTCTTCATCATAATTATTTATGGGGATTTTAAAATGCAATCGATGTTATAAAATTAACGTTTGTTTCGTTATAATAGTTTCCTGAACAGGGATTGTTATTATTTTTTATCAACCAACAGTCGACCGCCCTTATTTCTATCGGCGAAAATAAGCACATAAGGCTTAAAATACCAGAATAGATTATTTGGGGGCTTCTCAAAATGCGACAGATCGGATGTCGCAGCATGCACAGTGTAGTTTTGCCGTTAAGTCGTTAAGGAGTTTTTATTTCTTTTATACCTCAACGTCTTCACGCATCAACGGCTATTATATATTTCCTTAGTTTTATGACTACCAGCAATTGAGTGCGACTTAATAAAATATGCAACTTTTATTAAAAATTGTGTTCACATGACCTTATGCCTACCTCCCGATTTTTTCGGGACGGGCTTTCGCCAAAGTGAAGGAACTCGAAGATTGAAGCGAAAAATATTCAGTTCCCCATTAGTTTTCTTTTTGCACCCAATTGCGGATTTTAATTTTTTTCGTTTTTAATAAAGAGCGGCAATTTAAAATGCACCCATTATTAATAAATATAAGGTGATGAAAGGAGCTTTTTAAAAAAGCAGATAAACGCGGTTCAACGCGGCATTTTTGTTTGTAGCATTAATTTAATATTACTGCTGCTATTGTCCGGAAAAAATACTTTTAGAAGATAGATTCCATTAGCAATCCCTTTTGTGAAAGGCTTCAAAGATAACGTTGCATTTCCCCCTTCGTGATAAAATGATTGTGTACTAGTTGCTTGTCCTGTATTATTATATAAGCTCAGTTGATATTTTCCGCGAGGCTGGTTCTTTAGCATTAAATTAATAATACCATTCGTAAAAGGATTGGGATAAATGACAATGCCGTCCGCTCCAATATCTGGCAACAAAACAGGTGGTATGGATTCTTTAAATATTATTTTAAACCTATTTACTACTCCACTTAACGAGTCTGCGTTGATAGTAAAATCAACTTTAGTAGTTCCGGAAAGATTTATCGGGATGGATGCCTTTGTATAAATATCCTCCAAAAAAGCCTCAACACCTCCAACCTCAATTTGGGCAATAAATTCAACCTGGTAATTTCTTGGAGTGGCACGTGCAAGATGGAAAAACATTGTATCAGTCTTCTTAATGACGGAACGTCTTTCAACCGCCAATCTCCGGTTGTGCCGACTGAAAGAAAACGATTCATTAATATTCCCAAATTTAAGTGCATCATTGATATCAACTTCATTGCTATAACTACTGCCAAACTTTGCAACTGTACCGTCTGCTAAATTTGTGGTGCCGTCGTCATTTAGCAAGTATAGATTAGAACGAATGTATTCTTCATTATCCGTTTGACCGCTCATAGGCCGAAAGATGGAAGGGTTATTAACGGATGCTTTATTATTTTCCTGGAAGGTAATGGAAGCGGCACCCGGTGTTAGCTGTTCAACAAAAAATGCCTGGCCGCTTTGGATATAATTATCTTGTGACGAAGCGCCATGAGGAGCTGTGGGTTTAAAAACACCCGGCGTAGAAAGATCTTCCATAGTAACATAAGCGCCCACCTGGTTAATGTTGGGGTCGAACACATAAAAACGATGCGGATAAATATTATCAGATTTATCAATCAAATTAAAATCTACCGGCGATGCATAGGGGTTCCCCACCAGGCCGTAACTGCCGGGTACACTGATATTTACCGGGCCGGTTTGCAACTTGCCAATGCAGCTCAAAGTGGTGTAATCACTATTGGCAATATTTGTCAACATCGGATTTCTATCTCCCCTGACAAATAAAAAATAAGCTGTTCCAATGGCGGTAGATAATGTTGTATGTGTATTATCAACATTGATAAAATTTATGCCGTCATATTTTTTTAGAGAATAATTATTAGTCGGCGTTATATCTAAACCGTTGCCCACAATTTGAGGACCAGTAATTAAAGTGCCGCGATGAAAATTAGCAGGTGCGTATGCTGCTCCACCCAATTGCCAGGCATCATAAATAGTTCCTGTTTCATTTAAAGGAGCTGTAACCAACCGCCACGCTCTACCTGAAATGGGATTGTTATTTGGAAAAAATCTTTCTA
>JBGSIG010000151.1:0-4275 GCA_041742655.1 Ferruginibacter sp.
CCAGATTGTTGACGTATTGATCAGCAGAAGTATGAAGCAGGGCTTGGCAGCAGAAGTATATGATTTAAGCAAAGAGCCGCACCAAAGCGGAAAAATAATGAAGAAGGAAGTACCCGTAAGAAATGGTATTAAGCAAGAAGATGCAAAAAAGATTGTAAAATTGATAAAAGATAGTGGCCTTAAAGTACAGGCGGCTATTATGGATGATATTATCCGTATTACAGGCAAAAAAATAGACGACCTGCAGGAGGTGATACAGGCATCCAAAGGGTGGGATATTGGCATTGCACTACAGCAAACTAATATGAAGAGTTAGGTTGGGAGCGGTTAAACTTGCCATAAGGCACGTTTTCCAGGCGACTTTCTAATAGAAAGCTGGATGAATGGCCGTTTGTTTCAATATAAAACTTCTTACTTAAACGGGTGTTTTTTAATCTTTTTGCCTTACTTTTGCCCTCTTTAAAAATCGCATGGCAAAATCCATGCACAAACTTTTACAATTATGAAAAAAGATTTGCATCCCAAAAACTACCGTTTTGTTGTTTTCAAGGATATGAGTAATGGTACTACATTTTTAAGTCGTTCTACAGCGCAGTCCGGTGAAACCATTAAACACGATGATGGTAATGAATACCCTGTAGTTAAATTAGAAATTTCAAACACATCGCATCCGTTTTATACCGGTAAAAATGTGTTGGTTGATACTGCAGGCCGCATTGATAAATTCAAGAAACGTTACGAAAAGAAAGCGAACTAAGCATATATTTTTAGCTATTTTCTTATTCAAATGAAATTAAAAAGTCCCGGTTTTTCCGGGACTTTCTTTATGAATACATTAAAGGACGTTAGCCAAATAAACCGCCTTTTTTAAAGTGGCGTATTCCCTCGCCAATTTTAAATCCGTTATTATAAACTTCAATTTTATAATCGCCTTCTACATAAGGGTCATTTTGTTTCCAGTCAAAACTTACCCGTTGCTTTTGGCCTTGTATATAGTTAATATTTACTTTTTGCGTATAAGGTTTTTCTCCTTCGTTTCTTGTTGCAAAACTGCCCGAACCAAGTGACTCAGAAGAAATAGGTTTTCCATCGGGCCCGGTTACTAATATAAATAAATCTTTAGGCCCCGAGGTAACAATTCTGTTTTCAGCCAGGTCAAACGATATTCGCACCATATCTACTCTTTTTGCCTTGGTGGTTTCTTTCTCCTTGCCGTTTTTCTTTTGCTCAATTCCTAAAATATTAAAATTTGCGGCCTGCAGTGTAGAGCCAATATCAATCAGGTTTTCCTTTTCCTCTATCACAACTTTAGCTGAGTCAAATTGCTGAGACACCTGGTTTCTCTGTTGGGTCACAGCTTCCTTTTCCTGGGTTAGCACAATGTTCTGGCCTTTTAAAACTTCTACCTGTGCTTTATAATCTTCAATGTCAGTGTTAAGCGAGGCTATCAAAGCCCTTGCCTGTGCCAACTCTGCAGCCGTAGCATTTTTCTTCGAAATCAAGTCCTGTATCTGCGCTCTTTTATTGGCAATATCCCTATCCTTAGCTGTAATAGTGCTATCCTTTCTTGCGTTGGTAGTTTTTAAATTATCATACCGCATGGTAGCTTCTTCCAGTAAATTTTGCAAAGTGTCTTTTTCTGTAATGATGCTGGCATATTGGGAATCTTTCTGTTGTATTTGTTCTTTGGTTTTACTTTTATCCCAAATAATATAGCCCCATGTACACAACAAGGCAATGATTAATGGAATGGATAGTAGTGTGCGCCAGTCTTTTTTTTGATCCCGGTAGCCGGGTGAAGGTGAATTCTCTTGTGGTGGAAAATTTTCAAATGCCATATTTGGACGTTTAGTTGGTTGTAATAAAAATAACGATTGTGTTAGTAGCTTTAGCAGGGTGTGTGAATATGTTAACAAGTAAGTTAGAAATTTGGACCGCTAACATTGTTCCTGACTATTTTCCAAAATCATGCCAATTTTATTTAAAAGGTTATTATGCTAACTGTTGGTTAACTCAACAGAATTCAATTCGATCTGCTTACAATAAGCACTAAATTTTTATAAAATATTTTTCTGATTTTAAAAATTGATAATTTTAACACCATAATCTTTTACATGAATATTCGTACAATTCTATTACTGATGGCGTCAAATATTTTCATGACGTTCGCCTGGTATGGGCTTTTAAAAGAAAGAGGATTAACGCTGTGGAAAGCTATATTCATTAGCTGGTGCATAGCTTTTTTTGAATACCTGTTTATGGTGCCGGCCAATAGAATCGGCTACCAGGGAGGTATGACAGGCTTTCAACTAAAACTTACGCAGGAAGTAATTACACTTGTAGTGTTTGCAGTGTTTGCCGTGTTCTATTTAAAAGAACCGTTTCAATGGAAATACCTGGTGAGTTTTGCTTTTTTGTTGGGGGCAGTTTATTTTATGTTCAAAAAATAATTGCTGCTTCTACCACAATTTTTCCAGGAAAGTGAGAAACCAATCCCAATAGCACATTGCCATTGATAAACTATATTGCTACCGCCAGGGAGTAATTTTTTATTTTACTCATGCTCCTTAGCTTTAAGGCTCGCAGCTTATCTTTGTTTTCTAACTACTCCATATATGGCCTCCAACCGTTCGGCTGCAATCAGTTTTATTTTCATTACTTTATTAATAGATGTCACAGGTATCGGGCTCATTATTCCAGTAGTACCGGGATTAATTGAACAATTGATACATGGCACCATCAGCGATGCCTCCCGTTACAGCGGATGGATGACTTTTGCTTATGCCACTATGCAATTCTTGTTTGCACCTTTATTAGGCAACCTCAGTGATAAGTATGGCAGAAGGCCAATATTATTGTTATCCTTATTAGGGTTAGGCATTGATTATATTTTTTTAGCGTTGGCACCTACAATCGGGTGGTTATTTGTGGGTAGAATAATAGCCGGTTTTGCCGGTGCAAGTTTTACTACGGCAACTGCTTACATTGCCGATATCAGTACTCCGCAAAACAGGGCACAAAATTTTGGAATGGTTGGTGCTGCATTTGGTTTGGGTTTTATTCTTGGTCCTGTTATTGGTGGTTTATTGGGCGAGTATGGTGTACGGGTTCCTTTTGTTGTGGCCGCCTGTCTAAGCCTTATTAATTGTTTGTATGGTTATTTTGTTTTACCAGAATCATTGGCTATCGAAAACCGACGGGAGTTTCAATGGAAGCGTGCTAACCCGGTTAGTACTTTAAAACATTTACAAAAATACCCGGCTGTAGCTGGTTTGATTGTTTCTTTTTTCCTGATTTATTTAGCAGCAAATGCTGTACAAAGCACCTGGTCGTTTTTTGGAATAAAACAATTTGGATGGACGCCAAGAACCATTGGAATTTCTCTCGGCCTCGTGGGTTTACTGGTTGGAGCTGTGCAGGGTGGCCTGATACGTATTGTTAACCCGTGGCTGGGAAATAAAAGAAGTGTTTACTATGGAATGGCTTTGTATGCATTCGGATTGTTTTTATTTTCTCTTGCTACAGAAAGCTGGATGATGTTTTTATTTTTAGTACCATATTGCCTTGGCGGAATTTGTGGCCCGGCGTTGCAATCTATTATTTCAGGGCAAGTGCCGGCAAATGAACAAGGCGAGCTACAGGGCGGGTTAACGAGTGTGATGAGTTTAACCAATATTATCGGCCCGGTGTTGATGACCAGTTTATTTTCTTATTTCACCAAACCAACCGCCAAGGTACATTTTGCGGGTGCCGCATTTTTTTTAGGTGGCGTATTTATGGTAGTGAGCCTCATTCTTGCATACCGTACTTTGCACCATAACAAAACCATATCATAATAATTAATTAGCAGATGATCAGCGGAATCAACGATTTTAAAAACGTTTTTTTTATAGGTGTTGCCGGTACAGGCATGAGCGCCATTGCACAATACCTGGCAGGCGTTGAAAAAAACGTAAGTGGCAGCGACCGGTATTTTAAAGAAGGCGAACAAAATGAAACCAAAGAAAAACTTATTGCAGCAGGCATCAAATGTTATTTGCAAAATGGCGAAGGCATTACAGCCGAAACTGATTTGGTAGTAGTGTCAACAGCCATTGAAGATACAGTGGCTGAAGTACAGAAAGCGAAGCAACTAAACATCCCTATTTTAAAACGCAGCGAAGTATTGGCCTTAATTGCTAGAAGCAAAAAGACAGTTGCAATTGGTGGCACATCTGGCAAAAGCACTACGAGTGCAATGTTGTTCGATATTTTAACTGCAGCAGGTATGGGTCC
>JBGSIG010000152.1:0-4721 GCA_041742655.1 Ferruginibacter sp.
CATTCGGGTTGCTGATGGCATTTTCAAAATCAGTGGCAGGCAATGGCGTTTCATTAGTTTGAGCCTGACACGATGGTAACAAAACACTAATGAACAGTATTGCTATTATATTCTTCATAAAAGATGCTTAATAATTACGGAGTAGTAACTATATGCATAAAGACAACAAATGAAAGAAAACCTTACAGGTGGGAGTACTATTTTGAAATATTGGAGATTACTGAATTATTAGCAGCAGTTATTGTTTTGCTGTATATGCGTACATTCATAGATCTGTACGAAGAATATGCACGACAATTGCCACTCAGAACCGATTATGTTTTTGCAATTTTTAAACCGATTACAATTTGGTATTACGTAATCTAAGTGCGTTAGCAATAACAGAAACTGAACTAAAAGACATAGCTAAGGCTGCTATCATTGGAGATAATAACAATCCAAAAAATGGATATAAAACACCTGCTGCAACTGGGATTCCCAATGTATTGTAGCCAAGTGCAAAGAAGAGATTTTGCTTTATATTCTTCATTACTTTATGGCTTAATAATCGTGCTTTGGCAATACCGTTCAGGTCGCCTTTTACTAAAGTGATGGAGGCACTTTCAATGGCGACATCAGTTCCTGTACCCATAGCAATTCCAATATCCGACTGCGACAAAGCCGGAGCATCATTAATACCATCACCTGCCATCGCCACTTTCTTTCCTTCGGCCTGCAGGCGTTTTATTTCATTCAATTTATCTTCGGGCAGCATCTGGGCTTTGTATCCATCCAACTGCAAAGTTTCACTTACCGCTTTGGCTGTGTCTTCATTATCGCCGGTGAACATGATTACCTGCAAACCTTCTTCCTGTAATTTTTTAATAGCTTCCTTGCTGGATGCTTTAATTTTATCTGATATCACCACAAAACCAATCGCTGTCTTTCCTGCTGCCAAATAAGATACTGTTTTACCTAATTTTTGTTCTGCTTTTACCTGTTGCTGCAATTCCGGTGTAATTTCAGCTTTCACCTGTTCCATCAATTTTTCATTCCCTAATGCCAGTGATGCACCCTCAAGTATGCCTATCACTCCCTTTCCTGTAACCGCTTCAAAATCCGAAACTTGTTTTACAGCTATTTTCTTTTCTTCTCCATAACGCATCGTTGCCTGGGCTAATGGATGTTCGCTGCTGCTGTTCAAGGCAATTATTTTCTCCAATATTTGTTCTTCCGAAAATTCCGCATTTGCAGGAACCACTTTTTCAACCGATGGTTTTCCCTCTGTAACTGTGCCGGTTTTATCGATGATGACAATATCAATGGTATTCATTTTTTCAAGTGCCTCTGCATTTTTAATAAGTACACCGGATTGTGCGCCTTTACCAACGCCTACCATTACAGACATGGGCGTGGCAAGCCCCAATGCACAGGGACAGGCGATGATCAAAACAGCAATAGCATTTACAAATGCATAAACATATGAAGGCTGGGGGCCATAGACGGCCCAAATAATAAATGTAAGTATTGAAATACCAACAACAATCGGAACAAAATAACCGGAAATTTTATCCGCCATTTTTTGAATTGGAGCTTTGGAGCGACTTGCTGAATTTACCATTTCAATGATCTTGGCAAGTAGTGTTTCTGCTCCCACTTTTTCAGCCGTCATCACAAAAGATTTATTTCCGTTGATAGTGCCTGAACTTATTGCATCGCCTGTTTTCTTTTCTACCGGGATAGGTTCGCCGGAAATCATCGATTCGTCAATAATCGCTTCCCCTTCTTTGATGGTTCCATCCACCGGGATCTTTTCTCCTGGTTTTACCCTAAGCAAATCGCCCTTTATTATGGCATCTATGGCCACCACCTCTTCCTTACCATCAACAATTTTTGTAGCCTGGTTCGGAGCTAATTTTAAAAGTTCTTTAATGGCACTGTTGGTTCTTCCATGTGCACGGGCTTCTAAC
The DNA here is from genome assembly GCA_041742655.1 of Ferruginibacter sp. Lineage (GTDB taxonomy): Bacteria > Bacteroidota > Bacteroidia > Chitinophagales > Chitinophagaceae > Ferruginibacter. The sequence goes on from JBGSIG010000152.1 coordinate 1,950, forward strand.
AATTGCCCTAACAATACCAGTGTTAAAATAACAGTAGCTGCTTCAAAATAAACAAACACCGTCCCGTGCGCTGTTTTAAATTGAGCAGGAAATATATTTGGAAAGAACAGGGCAACAATACTGAAAAGCCAGGCAACTCCTGAACCAATACCAATCAAAGTAAACATATTTAAATTCCAGGTTACTACAGATCGCCATGCCCTTTCAAAAAACATCCAGGTAGCATAAAACACCACAGGAATAGATAATCCTAATTCCACAAAGTTCCAATACTTTAGTTCCATGAGGTTGAACAGCGGATTATTGGGTATCATCTCCGTCATGGCAATAATGAAAATAGGTGCAGTAAAAATTACTGCAATTTTAAACTTTTGCAGCAGCTTTTGATAGGTCTTGTCTTCGGCTTCAACATTTGTTGCCAGGGGAATAAGATCCATTCCGCAGATGGGACAGGCACCCGGTTCATCACGAATAATTTCCGGATGCATCGGGCAGGTGTATTTTGTTGATGTTTGCACAGAAGGTTGCTCCACCAGGTCCATCCCGCAAACGGGGCAATTGCCGGGTTTATCATAGGTCTTATCCCCCTCGCAGTGCATAGGACAATAAAATACACCTGAGCCTTTTACATTTAGTTTTGAAGCATTTACAGGTGTTGATGCTTGTTCCTTATTATGCTCATGAATGTCTTCCCCAGGAAGTGAAATGCTGTAATTTCCACCGCTGCTTTTCAACGCCTCCTGCAATTTTTCAATAGAAATGTGTGATCTCATTTCAATCACTGCTTCTGCTTTTTTTAAATCTACTGAAACGCTTGTCACTCCATCTACTTTGCTTAGTGCCAGTTCTACATGTGTCCTGCATCCATCACAGGTCATGCCCTGAATTTGATAAGTGTGCTTCATTTTAGGCTACTTCTTTAATTGTGTAATGACCAGCCTTGCTAACTTGTGATTGCAATTCGGCAACATCAATCAATTTATTCATTGTAAGGATTGCAGTTTGCGGATTTAAATTTACTTCAACTTCAGTAACATCCGTTACATTTAGCAAAGCCTGTTTGACGGATTTAACACAGCCGCCGCAACTCATTCCTGCCAATTCATAAGTTTTTTTCATCTTATTTGTAGTTTAAAATTTTCTCCCAAACAGTATTCATAGTTCTATTATAATACGTTAGCTGGACATGCCCATTTGGTTATTTGTGATTTATCTTTTACGGTTGTTTCTTAAAACCAGTACAACAATCAGAATAATGAAAAGCGGAATAATCCACATACCCCAGCCCATGCCCCAGCCCCAGGAATTATCGTGCATCATATAATAGGATTTTATTTGTTAATTAAGTTGTGGAATTGCAATGATACCAGTATTTAAAATGCAACATGATTGAATCATCAAAAGGTAACACTAATAAAACTACATGTCTTACACGATTTATATAAATACTTACATCATTCACACAATTAAACACGCTAATTTATAAAGTAAGCAATACATATACCTGATATAAATTTTTATACCATAGTCTTCCACACGCTGAAGAGTGAATTTTTAAATTGGTTTGATGGTGTTTGAATCAGGATGGGTAGAACCCATGGTGTGCAATGATTATCTGGAAGGAATGAAACAGAAAAAATCAGCAGCAATTATTATTAGCCTGAATTGGCGGACATTTTACAGAGCCATAAGAACAATACACACAGCAATCGCCTTGTTTAGGACGAATTATATTATGGCAATTTTCGCACTGATAAAAATATTGACAGGCATCAGCAGGCATTTCTTCCTGTTTCTGATGCTGACAAACAGGACAGGTAATGGTACTTTTTGTTTTAATATTGAGTTTAGGCATAAATGATTCTTTAGACTGCTATTCAAAACTGGGTTTCTCTTTGCGATACAAATTGGTGTTTTATAATTAATTCAGATATTTCTTTTGTAACATCAGCGGCAACTTCCGTTTTATGTTTGATAGGAAATTCTTTGCGTATTGAGTTTCTAAGAATCATGGTCACTTTATTGGTGTCGTGTTCAAATGTGGCGCCAGCATCATTCATTGAATTAAGAATAACTATGTCAAAATTTTTGCAGTTTAATTTTTCCTCTGCATGTTTTAATTCGTCATTTGTTTCGAGTGCAAAACCTATTGATAGTTGTTTATGATTTTTAAGTTTACCAAATTCAAAGGCTATATCTATATTCTTAACTAATTTTAAATAAAGTTCATTTCCCGCCTTTTTAATTTTTTCTTCAGCTACTAATTCAACCTTATAATCAGCTACGGCAGCAGCAAATACTGCAATATCAATATGCGGAAAATGAAAACTACAGGCAACAAACATTTCAAAAGCTGAGACGACCTGAATCAGTTTCAAATTTGGGTGAACTAATTTAATGTTAACCGGGCCACTGATCAGTATTACTTTTGCTCCCTGATTTAAAAATGCTTCCGCAATAGCATACCCCATTTTTCCAGAAGAATGGTTACTGATATAGCGAACCGGATCTATAGCTTCCCTGGTAGGGCCCGCTGTTATTAAGATAGTTTTGTTCTTTAAGACTGACTTTGACATTGTAAGTTGTTTATTTCCAATAGAGACGAATAAATCTCCATTTCCTTTCAATTAAAAAAATGGCTGCCAACCACGGCAGCCATTACCCTTAAAACCCAACAATGAAAACTGTCTTATAGCTTTGAAGCCAGCCTGAATTTATTAATCCCTTCTTCCAAAAATTGATTGTACAAATTTACATCGGAGGAATATCCTT
>JBGSIG010000153.1:0-1739 GCA_041742655.1 Ferruginibacter sp.
ATAAAATAGAGTTCAAAAATTGTCATTAAAGCAATTGGAACTAATCCACCAACCAGCATTTCGGTGGCACGGTCGAAACCAAAGCCAAACAATACAGGCGTAACAAATTTAAATATAGCATTGATACTTAAACTGATTAGTGTAGCAGATAAAACGCTTGTTGCATTCTGACGTTTCGAAAATAATGTCCAAATTATTGGTAAATAAAGAGGTACGCCGGTAAGTGCTGCCACACTGATAACCACATTTACAATACCACCCATAAGTGGTATAAGCAACGCCACCACAATAGCCAACAACCCAAAACCAATGGTTGAATAGCGAGCCACTTTCATTAACTTATCGTTGGGTGTGTTGGGACGAATTAGTTTGTAAATATCGTTTGTAAATACGCCTGCGGCAATATTGAGCGAACTTGCTGTTGCAAATACCATCCCACCGAGCATTAATCCAAGAAGCCCCTGAGGCAATGCCATTTTACACATCATAAGGTAAGCACCTTCATCTGCAAGACCCGAAAGTTCGGGATTTATCGTGCGGTAAATCATAGGAGGTAACATCCATAAAATGGGCGCAACTAAATATAGTGCCCCAAAAAGCAATCCGACCTTACGCGCGTCCTTTTTAGTGCGAACGGTAGTGTATCGTTGTATATACGACCAGTTTCCACCCAAAAAGAACATATTATAAATGGCAAAAGCTACAATAAATAATGGTGTAAACTCACCTGCAAAAATGGAGAAAAATCCTTCGGGCGTTTTGTCTAAAAATGCAGTTACGCCACCAGATTTCTGAAACGAAAGTGGAACAACAATTAATACAGCAGCGGTAAGTATCACAAATTGAAGCACATCAGTTACAACCACAGCACGCAAACCGCCCACAGTAACGTAAATAATACATATTGCACCGAGCAGCAAAATACTCGATTGCAAGGGAAAACCGGTGGTAACTTCCACAATTTTAGCTACCAGATACAAAAAAGCACCGGTAGTAAATAGCGAAATAAAAAGAAAAATATAGGTGTATGCTTTCTGAACTTTCAGTCCAAGTCGGTTGGTAATGTATTCGGCAGCGGTAAGTACGTTGGTGTTTTTCCAGCGTGGAGCCAAAAATGCACCAACCAAAAAACCTGCGAGACTCATGGTAAGTTGAATGGTGATAGCCACCCAGCCATAACTGTATGCAATAGAGCCCCATACTACAAAAGTGCCTGCTGAGAAAAACCCCATAAAAAGCGATAAACCGCTAATCCACCAGGGGACATCGCCGCCTGCGGCAAAAAAACTTTTCATACTTGAGCCGGTTTTTGCGAATGACATGCCGGCTATTAAAATTCCTAATGTAAAAATAAAGATAGTGATATAATCTAATATTGCCATAATATTGCGATTTTTTAAAAGTATTTACGATGCAAATGTAAAATTTTAAGTGGTAATATGTGTTTTAGAATTTCAAAAAATGCTTTGTAAACGATTACATTGCGCAAAAAATCATCGTAAACGATTACAAGAACTTTTTAGGATTGAAAATTCAATTCATTTGAATGTATTTAACATTTTAATAGGATATGCCAAACATTTTATCTATTTTTGCCTAATGTTAATCACAATAATGTAATGAAAAGATACGCTACGCTAAAAGATATCGCAAAAGCACTGAATATTTCTACTGCTACCGTTTCGCGTGCATTAGCCGACCGCTGGGATGTAAATCCGGAGACAAAAAAAATAGTCTGC
>JBGSIG010000154.1:0-1950 GCA_041742655.1 Ferruginibacter sp.
ATGCCCACGCCCAATGCACCTAAAATGATGGTTATCCTGTCAAGGGGAATGCCCGTTGCCGCAAGCCCCAGGAACAGTCCCGTGCTAATGATGGCAATGTGAATCAACAAAAGCCAGCTGCCAACGCCGGCTTTTCTGTTCTGTTCTGCCTTGGTGCTTCCGTGCACCGAATGCTTATCGGATGCGAAAAATGAAACTACTTTAGAGGTCAAAAACGTTAACCCCATAATCAGGAAAAAAACGAGAATATTGTTGATGGTAAATGTATAACTGCCAATCGTTCTTTCGCTGGCAAAAAAAGTCTCTAAAGGCTCGGTGATCATTGTAAATACATAAAAATTGCGGCCAAATAAAATAAACCAACCAAACACCAGCAATATATATAACAATGCCGGGGCCTTTCCACCCACAATGTCAAAATTGATGTAAAATAGGTTTTTGCTCTGTTTAGTATATTGTTGGGAGGCCAGTGAAAGCCCTTCATTTATAAGCCGCACGGTCCACAGAAACAAAATTCCAATAATAACATTACAGTAGCCGCTGACAAGCAACGTTTTTGAAAGATTGTACCTGCCATACATGTTGGTAAAAATTGATGCCAGTTCCAGCAGCACCATTAGTCCTATAAAATACAAGATCAACTTTTCACGCAAATCACTTTTGCGCGGATTTAGTAGGAAAAACAATCCGCAAATTACACCGGCTCCTGCAAGGAAAAGCATGCCCAACCTTTCGATTCGTGACGCCTGTAAAACAATATTATCTGCGCAGCCGAGGAGAAATAGCAGCAGCATGCTGAGCCAAAAAACCATCCAGAATTTTGTGATAAAATTCCGAAAAATTACCGTGAGGGAAATGGCAGAAATGATCCACAATATACAGTTGAAAATAAAAGGTGGTGTAGGAAAAATAAACTGGAACAGGTTAAATACAATTATCAATGCAGATAAAAGAGGATAACGTAAAACCAATTGCCCTGAAAAGTCGGACCGCAAAAGATTTTGCTGCCTGATCATTTGTTTTAAAGCCATTAAAAACAGCGTTACAATTACAAGTAAGGACAGCAACATTAGTATCCTGCCTAAATTGTCCTGGGCATAAAATAGCAGGGTTATTTGTCCTTTGGCCTTGGAAAAACGAAGAATTTCTTTAAAAGGCCTGACGTTTCCCGGGGGTGCCCAAAGATTCCCAAATTCGCGATCAAAGGTTTTGTGAGAAAGTTCCTTTTGAAAACCATCAATTTCTTACAGGCTTGAGTTTAATTTATTTACCAGTGAATCTATACGAATTTGCAGCGTATTCACATTTATCACGGCTTGTTTAAGCGCACTGTCCGCAGGGCCAATGGCACCAGCCAGCACAAGTATTTTTTGAACATACCTCATTAAAACCACAGAGTCGGAAGGAAAGTCGTACAAAACTGTGTCGGCGTTAAGGGAATCTATTTTGTACCTGTAATTTACAAGCGCCTTTTCAAACAAGTCTACCTGGGTTTTTCTGTTGTTTGTCCTTTTCAGCAATTCAACCAGGATCTTTGAAGTGGTAACAAGATTTCTATAAGTTTGAGCCGTGCCTGTATTGGTAAAAACACCATCCCCAGCGATGGCTATCCACGCATTTGTATTTTTAAGTTCGGCGCTTATTCCAAAGGTATCCACCCCTGATTTTAGATGGGCTTTTGCTTTTAAGGTAGTTTGTTTTATCTCTTCTATTAATTCCTCTTGTTTTATAGCATCCCTGCCTTTTTTAAATGTCTCGATGCTCCGGACGGCTTCTGCTTTACCCATTTTTTGAATGCGGGTAACAAAGCTTGAACCCACAATCGAATCACCATTATTTAAATTAGTGTCTGCTGCTTTTTGCTGCGCCGTCACCACACAGGCCATAAATAATGCCGCTAAAACAAATGTAATCCGGATGGAGCGGTCGATTTTTATTCTATGATTCCGA
>JBGSIG010000155.1:0-1796 GCA_041742655.1 Ferruginibacter sp.
TTGCAAAAGGCAATTGATGCAAAAGATACTATTGGTGGCATTGTAGAATGTAAAGTAAATGGATTACCCATTGGATTGGGCGAGCCCTTTTTTGATTCTGCCGAATCACTTTTAGCGCATGCGGTATTTGCCATACCAGCGGTAAGGGGTATTGAATTTGGTACCGGCTTTGCCGCCGCACGAATGTTTGGAAGCGATCACAACGATGCCATTGAAGATACCACAGGAAAAACTCGAACCAATCATGCCGGTGGAATTGTTGGGGGCATAACCAATAGCAACGAATTGGTTTTTCGCATTGCTGTTAAACCAACTTCTTCTACACCGAAAATTCAGCATACATTAAATATTGAAACAGGCGAAACAGAAGATTTTTCGGTGAAGGGCAGACATGACTTGTGCATTGCATTAAGGGTGCCTGTTGTGTTGGAAGCAGTAACCGCTTTTGTTGTAGCCGACCTTATGTTGCTGGAGCAGAAAATTGCCCGTATTATTTAGCCGAAATTTTTACAAATGCATCAATATACCATTAATGCTTCACTGCAAATTTTACCCGTTGTGCAGGATAAGCATCCCTATGAATGGGTAGATGAAACAATTGCCATAATTCAGCAATCAGGAATTAAGTATGAAGTAGGGCCTTTTGCAACTGTGGTGGAAGGAACTTACGTTGAAGTAGTGACGGTGATCAATAGCATCAATGATTACCTTCAACAAAATGACTGTGCGGAGTGGATATTGAATGCACAGATTCAAATAAGGGCATCTGGTGATATTGCGGGTGATGAAAAGACCGCTAAGTTTAAATAGTTCATTCCCTTTTAGTTAATTTTTTTTACCAGCTCAATGTGAAAAAACGCAATGCTTAAGTTATGATTCTGATTATAGCTGGGCTTTATATGCTTCAAATCCTTCAACTCCCACCTTAAGTTGCATTCAAAAAAGAAGTGTATAAATGATTTTACTATTGCAGCTATTTATTATCTTGTACAAAATTTATCCCTAATATCGTTGTTCCTGAGAAAATCCGTTTTTGACAATTACCACTTTTTACCCAACTATATGAGCCATCTCAAGAACAGCTTAATCATATTTCCATTGTTTTTTGTAGGGGTGTTAATTTTTAGCTGTAATAATGCGGCTGAAAATAATAAGCCAAAAATTGTAACCAATCCTGAAAAAATGAATCAGGAAACCAGGAAAAGCATCCAGATTGCGTTGGAGTATGCGTTAGAAAATAACGGAACAGTCGATGACAGCCTGCGTTTACGATTAGACAGTATTGTCAATTATTTCTATACAACAACCAATTATGAAAATGTGTGGAGCAGTAAAGAAAAATGGAATCCTTTGGCAGATTCATTATACCTCTTTATGCAAAATGCTGCTCTCTGTGGTCTTTACTCCAACGATTATCATTTTAAACATTTACAATCTTTAAAAAATAAACTGGATAATGATTCATTAAAACGGATGGACGCTACACTATGGACCAAGGCGGACCTTATGCTTACCGATGGGTATTTGCATATTCTTAAAGACCTTAAAGAGGGGCGACTCAATAGCGATAGTATTTCTTACCCAAAAATGGAATTGACGGACAGCTATTATGCGCAATACCTCACCAAATTATTAGCTACAAAACAATTCACTGAAATTGCGAATGAAGTACAACCTCAAAATATTGCTTATTGGGAACTAAAAAATAGTATTGGTAAATTTTTAGACAGTGTGGATCAGCGCAATTTTACCTATGTTTCATATCCATATAAACGTAGCAACGAAACGGATTCCAT
>JBGSIG010000156.1:0-1806 GCA_041742655.1 Ferruginibacter sp.
ATAATTTTTTTTGCATGTTGATTTAAATTATAATGAACGAAAATGATGGTTAAATCTCAATTATAGGATTAATCATTTAGTTGGCAACTGCAGGCTGTCGAACGCCTAGAATAAAAAGTGCTGGAAATTTTCATCCTCCGCTGCGGATTGAGCCAGGATAAATTATCCATTATTATTCCAGGCGGGTATGGCCTTTGCCGACTCGCCGCACATGCCGAAATTGTATACTTGAATGCGCAGCACAAGAGATGACATCTTTCTGAAAAGTTTTTCAATTTGAGGTATGTTCTAAAAAGATATCATCTCTGCGAAGAATTTACTAATTTGAAAAATTATCTATTTCGGCAACATTCTCTTTTCCACCCCATCAAAACTTATCACTACAGGTTTTATTAAACCGTTCTCATCAAAATACATTCTGTCTATACAGGTTTGGCGGTGATGCCCGTTTTCATCGCCCAGCGGGCGGCGGTGATAAACGATATACCAATCATCAGTGCCGGGAAAATTAAAAACCGAATGATGACCTGCACCGGTTGCTACTGACGGGTTTTGCTGCAGCACCGTTCCAATTCTTTTAAAAGGCCCAAAGGGTGAATCGCCGATGGCATAGGCTACAGAATAATCAGGCCCGGTCCAGTTTCCTTCCGACCACATGAAATAATATTTTCCATTTCTAACAAACATAAAAGAGCCTTCTACATAACCTTCAGGTGTAATTTCTTTGAAACTGCTGCCATCGGCAAAAGGAACAATCGACAACAGGTCGCTATTTAATTTCACCACATTGCAGTGGTGCCATCCGCCATAATACATGTAATACGTTCCATCAACATCTTTAAATACAAACTGATCGATGGGTTGTGCCCCATTGTAAAATTTATTGATCAACGGTTTGCCGATGGCATCTTTAAAAGGCCCTTCGGGTTTATCGGAAACAGCTACGCCAATGCCACCGGGTTCTTTATCATTTTGAATATCGTTGGCACAAAAAAAAAGATAATATTTACCATCTTTTGCTACAATTGCGGGAGCCCAAATAGAATAGGCAGCCCAGGAAACATTTTCAATATCCAGCACATGCGAATGCTTTTTCCAGGTTACTAAATCTTTAGATGAAAAAGCATCAAAAAAAGTTTGCTTCAGGTATTGTTTGTTGATGGTATTTTTTTGAATACTTAATTGTTGTGGAGTAAATTTGGTTGACACATCCGGCTTGCCGTAGTCGTCTGAATAAGTTGGATATATCCAATATTCATTCCCAAAAATAGCCACTTCGGGATCGGCATACCAGCCCGGAAACACGGGGTTACCGACCTTTTCAATTTTTGCATTTGCACTTTTCGTTTGCGCATTCACCAAACACAAAAACTGCATAAAAATTAATAACATTACCAATCTTCTCATGCTTATCTTTTTATAAATTAATTAAGATATTTAAAACTGTGTTCACGTGACCTCATCCCTATCCCCCGATTTTTGCGGGACCGGCTTTCTCCAAACGAGAAGGAACTCGAAGGTAGAAACGAGAAGTAGCCAGTTTTGCAATAATCCCATTTTCGGGTAACTGCGAACAGTTATTCAATTTGCATAATTAAATTCTGCCACAAGATTTCCAATCATTACTTTAAATGCTCCTGCCTCGGTAACTGTTTTCAATTGGGCATTTACAAAAGCCAAATCATTTTTATTGATGGTAAACGTGACCGTTTTTGTTTCACCTGCTTTTAAAGCAATTTTTTGAAATGCCCTTAAGCGTTTAACGTTGGGTGTTGTACTGGCATACATATCCCTTGAATACAATTC
>JBGSIG010000157.1:0-2766 GCA_041742655.1 Ferruginibacter sp.
AAAAATTAAAAGCTGAATTCCCTCACAACAGCACGGTTTTAAACAATGTAGGGCAGGCCTGGTTTTCTTTAGGCGATTTGGATAGTGCTAAAAAGTATTTTACTTCTGCTGTTAGCATTAACCCACACCATCCCGACGCAACATTATGTGGAGGCATTATAGACGAATTAAAGGGTGACCCAAAAAAAGCTGAAAAGGCATATATTGATGCAATGGAAAACTCCCCCAACCCTCTTACAGATAAAATATTAAAAAATAAAGCGGGAGACAAAGCCTTTGAAAAAATTGATTTTGAAAAATTAAAACGGAGCATCACCATCTATGAATATTTTCCAAAAGACTGGATAGAGGTTCCCGCATTATCAGACAATGTATCAGGCTATGAAAACGATATGAAAATACAGAAAGGCTATGAAAAAATGTTTACCGAACTACAGGATAAAATTGAGACAGTGCAGGAAGCAGCGGGTAGCGAAGCCGATGTTTTAATGAATAAAGGCCAGGAAGAGTTTGTAAAACAAATGGCAGCCGCCAGTATGAAGGGTATTAACAAAATGAGCCTCACCGCAGTTACGGTGCAAAAAATTTTACAGATATATATAGCACAATGGATGCAGGATAACATGAAAGAATACATGGACTTAACGAATACAATAAACGCAAAGTACACCGAAATGACGAAAAGCGGCGAAAATGACAAGTGCCCTGACTTCGACAGAAAAAACAATGAGTTTCTTGCATATTCCAATCCCCTGATCAGGAAATTTCATGCAGAAAAAATAGAAACATTTCGCAACTGGCTGAATGCATTCTGTACCTGGGTTTGGTATATAACCGGTAATCCGAAAAATACTGTGATGAGCATGTGTATAGGATGGACAGGAGCTTTGGTAGAACTGTACAAGACCGCCATCCACGAACAAAGAGCCATAGCAAAATCATGTGTTGAACAAAATAGCGATGGAAGCCATTTTGTCCCTACTCCTGAAATACCAAATTTCGCCTGTCCCACACTTTTAAAAGTGCCCATTGGAAAGGATTGGCAGGACTTAAATAATTCAGTCAATAATTTTGATGCCAATAGTTTGGGAATAAAAAATAACCCGGCTAACGCGGTTCCTAACCACACAGAAGCACTTGGCGGCGGCCACGCCTCCATTGCGCAACCAGGGATAGCTCCCTTTGTTCAATCAGATCATGGCAGCGTGGCGCCAGGTATGATCAATGATACCGATGACGAACTGGTTCCTCTGTCCAAAATCCCTTTAGATGAATTAACACCCCTACCAAAAATTCCTTTGGATGAACTGACTCCCCTACCCGATCTGCGCCGCAGTAAATTATTAAGGGAACTGCTAAAAAAAATGATGACGGCAGATTGTAAAAATGTAAATGAATACAAATATAAACCCCCGGTTTTTGAAGTTAGACTGGGAGAATTAATTCTTGAAGAGCCCTCAAAAAATATAACGGAAACAAAAGAAGATGGTAATGTAGTTTATGTAACATATGACGATGGTTCTGTAACTGTTTTTATGGAGGATGGCTCTATCCTGGAGATTGATGCCCCGTCAAAGAATGTAACGGCAACAAGCGAAGATGGCGACATAACTTACGTAACATATGACGATGGCTCAGAAGCAGTTTTTATGGAAGATGGATCTATTTTGGAGATTGATGCGCCGAAAAACTCAAGTAAAACGGTAACAAAAAAAATAACAATAAAACCTAAAACGACAACCCCTAATATTGCTTCTAAAAACAAAGTATATACTGATCTTAAAGAGTTTAAGACACAATTAGATACAAACAACCTGCAACCCAGCCTTAACTCCGGCGTGCAGGTACCAGGTACCTTTACCCCGCAAAAAGGATTATTTCAATAAACTAAATACCGATAAGCCACCATGAAGAATATACTTTTACTTGTATCAATATTGTTTACAGCAATTGCCGCCGCACAGGATTGCAGCAAAGAATTGCTACGCAAAAAACGAGGCACATGGAAGGCGGGGCCACAAGGCTCTATCAACAATGTAACGGCAGCAGATTTAGCAAAAGAAAAATCGATGCTTGGTTCTATACAAAAAATACTGACAGCTAATTACAGCCCCACCGGCTGCCAGGTTGCTTACAGTACGGTATATGGAAAAGGGCCGTTGGAAGGGCAAACTTTTATTGCAGACCCCTATCATTATGCGATGTATATACTGCGATATCTATGCGACAAAAACAGCGCCGATAAATCAAAATCATATGTGGACGTATCTACGCCAACCACCGTGAATATTACAGCAAACGTTGTTTACTTTTTACATTCTTTATATGCAGCAAATATTCCGGCTGACGATTTCAGGGGCTATTTAAAATTAAATGTGCGACCGCAAAAAAAAGACAATGCCTGGTTTATGGGCGAAGAAATTGTGGGTGACCGTGGCACATCTTCCGAAATAAAAGAGTACCGCTGGCTAATAACTTACAACGACACATTGCCTTTTAATTATGTCAGCCGTAAAGAATATTTATTGATACAAAAAAAACGAATGGAGCAAACCATAAAGGACGAGGGATCCAGCGACTATAATAACCAGTTTCTAAAAAGAATAAATGATTATCTGAAACAGCCAGAGGACGAATTAAATGAACCTGCTGTATGTGCATGGAACGATGAGCAGTACTTCAAAGGTTTTGTGCAGGAAGGATCTGTCGGGTCATTTATAGCTGTAAAACCTAACATGGATTATTACCATAAAAAATTACCAAAAT
>JBGSIG010000158.1:0-1967 GCA_041742655.1 Ferruginibacter sp.
GCGTTTTCGTTGCAGGATATTTGGTTCGCCGATTCTTTTTTAGCAATAGACCAGGGCCCAATAATTATTATGATAGAAAATTACAGAACAGGATTACTCTGGAATTTATTTACCAGTTGCCCCGAAGTAATATTGGGCATGAAGAGTTTAGGGTTTACTGCACCATATCTCTGATGAGCATTTAATAACGTTATTAAAACTTTTTTATGACAAAGAAACTTTTTTTCGTCTTTAGCATTTTTGTTGTTTTTAGTATTGATAATGGTTGCCGTTCGGGAAAGACTATTTCTACGCCGGTCGTTTCCATCGCATCTTCCAACGATATTCCCGTAGCAGATACTGCTTTATTTAGGTTGGTGCAGCAGCAAACCTTTCAATATTTTTGGGATGGTGCCGAACCTGTTAGCGGCCTGGCGCGGGAGCGTTTTCATGCAGATGATATATATCCGCAAAATGACAAAAACACTGTAACCAGTGGTGGTAGCGGATTTGGAGTAATGGCCATTTTGGTGGGCATGGAAAGGGGTTTTATTACAAGGCAACAGGGCAAAGAACGGTTAGAGAAAATTGTACACTTTTTGGAAACAGCCGATCGTTTTCATGGTGTGTGGCCGCATTGGTGGAACGGTGAAACTGGTAAAGTAAAACCCTTTGGTAAATTTGATGACGGCGGCGACCTGGTAGAAACTTCTTTTATGATACAGGGGCTGCTTTGCGTACGGCAATATTTTATAAATGGCGATGCAAGTGAAAAAAAGCTGGCAGCACAGATAGACAAACTTTGGAGGGAAGTTGAATTCGACTGGTACCGCAATGGCCAAAATGTGTTGTACTGGCACTGGAGCCCCACCAATAGCTGGAAGATGAATTTTCCTGTGCATGGCTATAATGAATGTTTAATAATGTATGTGTTGGCGGCCTCATCTCCAACGCATGGTGTGCCCGCAGCTGTATACCACGAAGGATGGGCAGAAAGCGGGGCCATCAAAAAAAATCCACCGGTCTACCAAGAGTATAAGCTCGAAATGCATTACCAGGGCAGCCCGCCGCATGGTGGTCCCCTATTCTGGTCTCAATATTCTTATCTCGGTCTTGACCCCCGCGGGTTAAAAGACGAGTATGCAGATTACTGGAAAGAAAACACAACCCAGTCGCTCATCAATTATCAATGGTGTGTAGATAATCCGAAAGGCTATAAAGGCTATGGCGCCGATAGCTGGGGGCTTACCAGTAGTTATTCCGTAAAAGGATATGCGGGACATGCGCCTTCTGAAAAAAATGACCTTGGCGTAATTTCCCCCACGGCGGCGTTGTCGTCTTTTCCTTATACCCCAACGCAATCTATGGCTGCTATGAAGCACTGGTACACGGATATGAAAGATAAGTTATGGGGACCGTATGGTTTTTATGATGCCTTTAGTGTTACCGATAATTGGTACACGCCAAGATACCTTGCAATAGACCAGGGGCCAATTGTAGTAATGATGGAAAACTACCGCACCAATTTGCTCTGGAATTTATTTATGGGTTGCCCTGAGGTAAAAGATGGCTTGAAAAAATTGGGATTTGTAAGCCCATGGCTTAAAAAATAATGTTGTATTTTAAATAGATAAAAGGGAAGAATTTTTTAGCATTTTCAAAAAAAAGTAATGATAAAAAAGCAACTGTTTTTCTTGTCAACGCTGTGTATAATTTTTGCATCGGCCCGGGCACAGGAACCAACGTATGATTATAGTTTTTTTACTAACAGCCTGATGGATCAATTTTATTTTTTTAGCGAAGTAAAATTCCAGGCACCTTCTTTTGTGGTACAACAGCAAAATAAAATACCCCTAACTAAAACGCTGTTTCATACACCAGGTAATGCATTAAAATTGCAATATACCAATGGCAACTGCGGTACATGGCAGGCAAGTATTTTTAACCAGCAAATACGGGGGCAGGATTTTTTTGCACCTGCAAAATTT
>JBGSIG010000159.1:0-3407 GCA_041742655.1 Ferruginibacter sp.
AAAAGTAACTGTTTTATTTTTTTCATCGTGTTTAATCCAACTTTAATTTTACAGTATATTTTTCTACCAGTTTTTCCATGGCTTCATTGTTCATTTCTTTTAGCTTATCATTTTTGTATGCATCTATTACCCGTGCCTTTATGTCATTGAAAGGCGGAACAATATTACCCTGCCTTTTATTTACGTACAACAGGTGCCAGCCATACCCCGATTGAAATGGCCCGGCCCAAGTATCTTCCTTCACCGTAAATAAAGAATCGGTAAAAGCTGAACTTCCAAAAAGACTCGCCGCTTCTTTTTTATCTATGTTATTGTAATCGTATAAAAGCATAAAGCGATCGCCTAGTTCGGGTGCTCTTTGTAATGAGGGCTGGCCCGTGAGCGTTTGCAAAACCGTTGTTGCTTTTTTTTGCGCCTCGTCGTTTCCAACTTTATCGGCGCTAAAATAAATATGGGTAAAAGATACTTTTGGCGGATCGGTAAACTTAGCGCTATTCTTTTCAAAATAGCTTTTCAGGGTTGCTTCGCATGGTTCGGGTACAACAATATTGTTTTTTAATATAAACTCCATTTTTTGCTGCAGGCGGCGCTTTATTATTTCATCATCCTGGTTTAGCCCCAATTGTACAGCCTCTCTTGCTAACACCTCCTGCTTTACGTATTCATCGGCAGCTATCTGTAATTCTCTTTCAGTGGGTTGCTTTGCAAACTGCGTTTGCCAGGCCATAGCAAGTTTGGCCATTACTGCATTGTCAATAACAATGGTATGCGCATCACGCTGTTTTGTAACATAGTAAGCCGAGAAAAAAATGATGAAACCAATCAACAAAAAGTGTAGCAATGGTTCTTTTAAAAAGCGCTTTATTTTGGGGGCCATAAACAAACAGGAAAGTTTTTTCAATCAATTAAAATGGAGGGCAAATATAAAGAAGTTAGGAGTATATTTTGTAATTACAAATTTGATATATGCAGCCATCCCTACGAAACTTTGGCCCATCCCTACGAAATTTTATAATTAATGTAGTCCTTGCTAAAGCCCTTCCCGAAGGGAAGGGTGGACAAAGTGGGCTTCGTATTTTAGCGTGCATTTGTTCTGCTTCCCGAAAGAATCTCCTTACATATTCTTTGTGCGGGAGCCAAGTGAAGGGAATAAAAAACGTCTTAACTACTTAACGGTAAATAACAGCCCATCCCGAGGGGAAGGGTGGAAAAAGTGGGCTCCGTATTTTAGCGTGCACTTGTTAGACTCTCCCTACATATTCTTCATGCGGGAGCCAAGGGAAGGAAAAAAAACGTCTTAACGCCTTACCGGCAAATAACAGCCCTTCCCGAAGGGAAGGGCGGAAACAGTGGGCTTCGTATTTTAGTGGGATTATCTTCTACTTCATTGATGAGTCTCCTTACTGCCCCTTTGTACATAACACTTGGCGACGCCGAATAGAAAGGGATTAAAAAACGTCTTAACGACTTAACGGCAAAATTATCTAAAGCAGTGCTTTAAAAGTTAGCCGATGCGCAATCAGTCGAAACTGCCGCCCAGCGCAAGATGCAGGTTTATTCTATTTGTTAGCTGTTCTGTACGAAGCTTTGTTATATTTACCTGGCTAATAATTTGTGCGTTCTGCAGTTGCAAAAGCGACAATAAATCTATTGAACCAGCTTTGTATTGATACGTTGCAATTCTTACTGATTCATTCCGGTCAACCAATACTTCTTCTTCATATTTTACTCGTTGCGCCAGCAAGTCTTCATTCATTAAATCGTTCTCCACCTCTTTAAAAGCCCTTAGTACAACAATACCATAATTCGCCACAGCGGCCTCTTGTTTTGCTGTAGCAATTTTTAACTGTGCCGTTAACTTACCGCCTGTATACACGGGCACCTGTACTCCTATGCCGGCTATAATTAGCCATGGATTTAATTTTAACAGCGAGACAAATGCATCGCTTAACCGGCCTGCACCTAAGCTCAGCGAAAAATCAGGTAAAAAATTCAGTTTGGCAACTTCCTCGTTACGAAATGCAATCACTACCTGTTGTTCAGCCGCAAGCAAATCGGGCCGCCTTAGCAACAACTGCGCCGGCATACTTGCGGCTACAGGTGGTGGTAAGGGAGAAAAATTTTCCGCGGTTTTAATTTCCGCCGCCGGGTACCGGCCAAGAATAGTTTCTAAATTTCGGCGGGCTTCGCTAACCAGCCCCTGAACCCGCACAAGGGAACCTTCAGCCGCATTTAAATTAGACCTTGCCTCCACCACATCCAAATCGCTCACCTTACCCAACCGGCGGCGGGTCTTCACTACATCCAGGATATCGTTATTAAGTTTTACTACCTGTCGGGCAATCGCTTCCAGTTGTATCGTTTCAATAGTAATGTACCAGCTTTTTGCAGTGGTGGCAACAAGCGATTGCCTGGCATAGGCAAAATCGAGCGACGTAGCCTGCAAACCTGCTTCTGCCGATGACTTTTGCGCACGCAATTTCCCCCAAATATCCGGCTCCCAACTAACTAAGCCTACCGCCTTCGAACTTCCATAAACCCCACTCTGCCCATCATCCGCTTCTACATTATAGCCCAAAGTTGCGCCCACCTGTAGCTTCATTTTCGACGCTACAACAATTACATTTTCCCGGGCAATTTCAACAGTAGTGGCTGCTTTTCTTAAATCTAAATTGTTGTTGATTGCTTCTGCAACGATGGTGTCAAGGCCGGGGTCATTGAACGACCTCAGCCAATTATTGCTTACCAAATTAGTGTCGTTGCCAGCCTCCCAGGTTTGAGGTACAACTGTATTTGAAGGCAGGGCATCTGTCAATATTTTTGTTTGAACGGGTGGCTTGGATATTGCACAGCCTGCCATAAATATTGCAATGGAAACTGTAAGCGCCGCCAGCAGCGTATCTGTAAATTGTGCTATTAACTTCTTCATTAAAATGGAATTGGATAAAGCCAGTTCATCCATGAGTAGGTACGTATGCCAACGCGGCGTATAGCCGCCCATGATCCTTTCAGCCCACCGGTATAAATTGCAGCAGCACCCTGGGTGCCAATTGGAAACATAGACTGATCCGGCCCATCCATAACTACCTTCACAGCAAATTGTGCTTGGGGTTTTTCGGGCGGTGATGCCTCAAAGTCGGGTAGCTTTCCGCTGGGCAACAACTGCCCTACCCCACTGGCTTTCCAGATAGCTTCCACCTTTGCTGGAAATATCTGGCCGGGATAAAGATCAAGGGCTACTTCCACAGGCTGGCCTACCTTAACGTATTTTAAATTTTCCTGGAAAAAATTAACTAGAAAATATCTTCCTGTGTCGCAGATAAAAGATGCGATGGCCCCAAAGCGGACATCACCTGCAACCATGCCCGGGCGTACCTGCATATTTATAATGCGCCCATCTTCAGGCG